>CAZCKI010000091.1:0-9456 GCA_964498815.1 uncultured Burkholderiales bacterium | reverse complement strand
ACTGACCGCCACGGTGCTGGTCTATCGCGAGCAGGCGGCGCGCTCTGCGATGGACGTGGCGCAGGCCGAGGCGCAACGCCATGAACTCGAAAAGCAGGTGCTGGAAGCGCGCCTGAAGCTGATGCAGGCGCAGATCGAGCCGCATTTCCTCTTCAATACGTTAGCCAATGTGCAGCACCTGGTCGAAGCCGATCCGCCGCTGGCCGGCCGCACCTTGGAGAGCCTCATCACCTATTTGCGCGCCGCCCTTCCGGAAATGCGCGAGGGCGCCACCAACCTGGGTCGCGAAGCGGCCATGGCGCGCGCCTATCTGGAAATCCAGGAAATACGCATGGGCAAGCGCCTGCGCTTCCAGGTGGAAGTGCCCGACTCGGTGCGTACGCTGGTGTTTCCGCCGATGATGCTGCTCACCCTGATTGAAAATGCCCTGAAGCACGGCATCGACCCGCTGCAGCAGGGCGGCGAGATCAAGGTCGGCGCGGAGGTGGTCGACGGCATGCTGCAAGTGAGCGTTGCCGACACCGGGCAGGGCCTGTTGCAATCCAACGGCATGGGCGTCGGCCTCGAGAACATCCGCGAGCGGCTGCGCACCCTGTACGGCAAGTCCGCCAAACTGTGCCTGGAAGAAAACAGTCCGCGCGGCGTGGTGGCGAGGATTACGGTGCCCTGCGCCTACGGCCAGGCCGCGCGCGAAAGCGTCAAGGATGGGGCGACCGCGACGTGATTACCGCGCTTATAGCCGATGATGAACCTCTGCTGCGCGACCAGCTGAAGTTGCGGCTCACCAAGCTTTGGCCCGAGCTCAGGATTGTCGCCGAAGCCACCCAGGGCGCCGAGGCGCTCACCTTGTTCGAGGCCCACGAGCCCGACGTGGTTTTTCTCGACATCCACATGCCGGTGATGAGCGGGATCGAAGCGGCGCGCCTGATCGGACGTGGCCGCGAACGGCGCGCGCACATCGTCTTCGTGACCGCTTTCGACGAATACGCGGTCGAAGCCTTCGAGCGCGGCGCCATCGACTATGTGCTGAAGCCGTTCAACGAGGCGCGCTTGGCGGCCACCGTCGAACGCCTGCAGGAGCGGCTCGCCGAGCCGGCCGAGGACGACGGCCAGGGTCCGCTCGCCGCCGTGTTGCGCCAGCTTTCGGAAAAAATGCAGTTGCCGGGCGGCGCGTTTTTACGCTGGATCAAGGCCAGCGTCGGGCAGACGGTGCGGCTGATCCCGGTCGAGGACGTGCTTTATTTCCAATCCGACGACAAGTACACCCGGGTGGTGATGGACGACGGTGAAGTGCTGATCCGGAAACCGATCAAGGAATTGATCGACGAGCTCGACCCGGACCGTTTTTGGCAAATCCACCGGGCCACCATCGTCAATACGCGCGCCATCGCAGGTGTCGTGCGGGGCCTCCGCGACCAGGCCGACCTCAAGCTCAAGGACCGGCCCGAAACCCTGACCGTAAGCCGCAACTACACCCACCTTTTCAAGCAAATGTAGGTCGGTTCCCGCCGGCGATTCGCCGGCTTTTTGACCGAATTTCACCGATTCGGTGTCGATTTCCGGGCAAAATGGTCGCTGTAGCAGCCGAAAATCGCGCTTTACCCGCGGTTTTTCCGGCCGGCCAGCCTGCACCGGGCGACCAGCCCGGGCTTTCGCAAGTTATGCCACGAATTCTGCATTCCGCCTGCTGGTCGTTGAAAGGGGGTGGAGGGGACCGTATTCTGCTCTCATCGCAGTGGCTGGACCGCTGCCAAGTAAGACAATTAGGTAGACATGTTCAAGAGTTTCGGAAATCTTCTGTACCGCACGCCTTGGTGGCTGATGGCCGCCAGCGGATTCGCCATCCTGGTGTTGCTATTGCTGTTTGCCGTGCCCACCCAGGTGCTGCGGCTGGAAAACACCGGTTCGACCCCGGAGGAAAAGCGCGCCATCAAGCGTGAAATCGATCGTGCCGTAGGCGATAGCGCGCTGAATTTCGCCGAAAACATCGTGCGCACGATGAAAAATCACGCCAGCGACCAGACCAACAAACAGGAGCTCGACGACGCGCTTCGCGAAATTGCCCGGTCGCGCAAGGAATTGAGTTCGGCCCAGCACGATGTCGCCAAGAAAGCCACCGACGCCAATAAGCAGGCCATGATCGAGGCCAACGAGACCGCCCTGGAAGCGGCTCGCGAAGCAGCCGAGACGGCCCTGCAATCCGCCCGCGAATCGCGCGAGGCCGTCGAAGAGACTCGCCAAGAGACCGCCGACAAGTTGAAGTCGACCGGTGTGGACGCCAAGGCGACCTTGAAAGCGCTCGACGACATCATCAAGTCCACCAGGGAAAAGGAAAAGGCAGCCAAGGACGCGCTGAAGAAAATCGGTGAAACCCGCAAAAAAGGCATCAGCTTCGGTATCGACCTAGATAACGGCGTTACCGTGAAACCCAGCGATGCAAGCAAGAGCGGCATGACGATCAGCGTCGATCAGGATGGCGTCAAGAAAGAGATCAACATCGTGCCGCCGGCAAGTCCGGATGCGCCTGTGCCGCCCGCTGTCAAAGGCGGCAAGTCCAACCAGCATCATTTCAATATCGGCGTAGATTCCGACGGAAGAGCCGGAATCAATTTGCCGGCGCTGCCGCCCGAACAACCGCTGCCTGTGGAAATGCGCGACACCATCCACCGGCAAGTGGACGGCGCATTTCGCCGCGTCGGCATCGGCTCCATCGCCCTGCTCGCCTTCATCCCCCTGTTCGTGATGCTGCTGGTGGCGAAGGTACTGGTGGGACGTTCGCGCCGCGCGCAGGAATTCGCCGAGCAAAAGAAAAAGGAGGCCGAAGTCTCCAACGTCAACCGGCAGATCACCGAAGCGCGTCTGCAAGCCTTGCAGGCACAGGTGGAGCCGCACTTCCTCTACAACACGCTCGCCAACGTCCAGGCGCTGACCGAGGTCGATCCGGTGCAGGCCAACCAGATGACCGGCCACCTGATCCAGTATCTGCGTTCGTCGCTGCCGAAAATGCGCGAGAACACTTCCACGGTCGGCCAGGAAATCGAGCTGGTGCGCGCCTACCTCAATATTCTCAAGATGCGTATGGGCACACGCCTCGAATTCGATATCGACTGTGCCACCGAACTGCAGACCCTGTCGTTTCCGCCGATGATGTTGCCCTCGCTGGTGGAAAATGCCATCAAGCACGGTCTCGAACCGCAACGCGAAGGCGGCCGCATCGACGTCGTCGTCAGCCGTGTCCTGACCGCCACCGGCAATCGTATCCGCGTGGCCGTCAAGGACACCGGGCGCGGCCTTACCGACGCGCCGACCCAGGCCGGCGGCGGCGTGGGCCTGTCCAATATCCGCGAGCGCCTGATCGCGATCTACGGCGACGCCGGACGGCTTACGCTGGAATCCAACGACCCCAAGGGGGTGATTGCCACCATCGAAGTTCCCGCCGAGACCGGCTCTGTCGCCGGTGCGGCAGCGGCCGGTGCCGCGCCTGCCGGCCGCACGGTGCCACCTCCACCGCAGGGTTGGTGGGGACGCACCCGCGCCGCCGCATCCGCCACTCACGGCGTCTGGGCCAAGATTGTCTCGGTGACCTTCACCACCCTGATGATGGCGGCCGCAGTACTGTTCGGCCTGCTCCTTGCCGGTCTCTATACCGGTGTGGTGCCGATCAATGTCGGCGACACCCCGGTCGGCGGCGTCGAGGGCATGGCACTCGGTACGCTGGTCCTGGTCGCCGCGTTCGCCGTGGTCGCCCTGGCAATCGTCATCGTGGTGGCAGTGCTCTACGGCTTGGGCGTGATGCTGGCAGGGTTGCTGCTATTCATACCGCTGATGATCCTGATTGCCTCGTTCCCGGCCTTGGCGCCGTTCATTCTGGTCGGTCTCGCCATCTACTGGTGGGTCAAGCGCAGGCGGGCCGGGCCGGGCGGTCCGCCGCGTTAAGGTTGGGCCGGATATACGCGGGCCCCGACCTTGTATATCCTTCACACATGACGAATACAAAGCCCGACTGCAATGACTACTGAAATCACCGCCATCATCGCCGAGGATGAACCGATCCTTCGCGCCCAGCTGAAATCGAAACTCGGAAAATTATGGCCCGAACTGAAAATCGTCGCCGAGGCCGGTGACGGCGAAGCGGCGCTGGAAGCGATCGCCGAACACCGCCCACAACTCGCCTTCCTCGATATCCAGATGCCGGAAATGACCGGCGTGGATGTGGCGAAGAGCCTGTTGTCGAATCGCGAGCTGCGCTGTCACGTCGTATTCGTCACCGCCTTCGATCAATACGCGGTCGAGGCTTTCGATTCGGGCGCCATCGACTATGTGTTGAAACCCTACTCAGACGAACGTCTGGCGACCGCGGTCACGCGCCTCAAGGAGCGCCTGTCGGCGGTGCCGCCACCGCCCGCGCAGAACCTGGAGGCCCTGCTCGCGCATTTGTCGGCCAAGTTGAGCCCGCAGGGCGAGCGCCTGAAGTGGATCAAGGCCAATATCGGCTCGAACCTGCGCCTCATCCCGATCGACGAAGTCCTGTTCTTCCAGTCCGACGAGAAGTACACGCTGGTCGCGACCAAGGAATTCGATGCGCTCATCAAGACCCCCATCAAGGAACTGCTGGACGGCCTGGACGTGGAAAAATTCTGGCAGATCCACCGCTCCACCATTGTTAATGCCACCGCCATCGAGGCAGTCTCGCGCGATTTTCGCGGACAGGCCACGGTGAAAGTAAAGGGCCGCAAGGAAAACCTGACCGTCAGCCGGCCGTTCTCGCATCTCTTCAAGCAGATGTAAGCGGTACTCCGCCGTAATCGGCTAGAATTCATCTCAAGGGTCCACAGTTCACCCAGGCGTTGCCGCGCAAATTTTTGCGAGCTAAACCTGTCTACCTTCCGTTCAGGCCGTGATCTTTCGTGCGTCCTGCTGCAAGTCGGCAACCCCAGCACTTCGAGTGGCGCGCGGGAGACATGACATGAATTCATCGCGTGAAATCGTTCCGCTGCAGGCAGCGGACATCTCTTCGTTTTGCAAGAACCTCAGGCAGCAATTGGCCGACGCGGGCGTGAGCCCGGTTCCCGGTCACCTCGCCTTTCTCAACCTGCTGGCAAAAAGTGCCGGTCATCGCAATTACCAGGCGCTACGCGTAAGCGCACCTGCGCCTTCCGCCGTCAGTGCCGCGCGCGAACCGATGGCAATCGCGTCACCGCGTGGCTCGACGCTACCGAGAGCGGCGCTGCGGGCGCTCACGCACTTCGACACCGCCGGCCGCCTGAGGCGCTGGCCGACGCAGTTCGCGGTCCAGCAATACGCCCTCTGGGGGCTGTGGATTCGCCTGCCCCTGAAACGCGACATGAGCGAGGCCGATGTCAACCGCCACTTGGACGCGTACCATTGCTTTGGCGATGCCGCCACCTTGCGGCGCGAACTGGTCAACGCAAAACTGTTATGGCGCACCATCGATTGCCGCCTCTACCGCAAGGAGCCGCGCCGCCGCAGCGATGAGGCCAATGATTTCTTGGAGGCACTGGTCGCCGCATGCGAGACAGGACCGGGACGACAGGCGAGATGAAACGATGACATCGGAGCGGGAATGATCTACGAACTGGACGGCAAGCGGCCGCGGCTGTTGGGCAACAACTTCATCGCACCGACCGCCACCGTGATCGGCGACGTGGTGCTGGGGCTCAACACCAGCATCTGGTGGAATTGCGTGCTGCGCGGCGACAATAACACCATCACGCTCGGCGACAACGTCAACATCCAGGATGGGTCTGTGCTGCATACCGACGAAGGCGTCAACCTCACACTGGAAGACTGCGTCAGCGTCGGCCATATGGCGATGCTGCACGGCTGCACCGTGAAATCGGGCTCGCTGATCGGCATCAAGGCGGTGGTGCTGAATCACGCCGTGATCGGCCGCGAATGCCTGGTCGGCGCCAACTCGTTGATCCCCGAGGGCAAGGTGATCCCGGACCGCTCGCTGGTGCTGGGCTCGCCCGGGAAAGTGGTTCGTACCCTGGGGGATGACGACGTCGTCATGCTGCGTTGGATTGCCGAGCACTACGTGCAGAACGCGGCGCGTTATCGCCAGGGCTTGAAGCCGGTCGATTGAACCGGACACCGATGAATCGCGACCTCTCGGCAACCTCCATTCACCACGCCTCCTGGGCGGGTCGCGGCGCCTTGGCGATCTACGTAGTCGTGCTCCTCTACGCCAGCTTGTATCCCTTCATTGGCTGGCGTACGCCGGAATCCTTCACGCTGTTGATCTGGCCCAGATACTCGGGCGCATTCGACATCGGGCTCAATGTCGTAGCCTACCTGCCGCTCGGCGCCCTGCTGGCGGCGCGTGCACGCCGCCGCCTGGGGGCGATTCGCGTCGCCGGGGCCGTGCTGGTCCGCATCGGCGTGCAATGCGTGGCGCTAGCCTTCGCGCTGTCGTTGGTGCTGGAATTGTTGCAGGCGCTGTTGCCGACCCGGGTGTCCTCCCCCCTCGATCTGGCCGCCAACACGCTCGGTGCCGCCATCGGCGCCGGCGCCATGTTGATCGCACCCGGCCGCGCGCTGTTGGCGCGCGTGGAGCGCTGGCGCCAGCGCCACTTCGACGCCCAGCCGGAGACCGACTGGGGCATCCTGCTGCTGGTGCTGTGGCTGTTCGCGCAAATGAATCCGGCCATTCCGTTCTTCGAAGCGGGCAACTATCTCAATCCGCTCTCGCCCGCGCAGCGCCCCGACCCGTACGACGCACGCATCCTGCTGCCGCAGACGACCGGCATCGCCTTGAATGTGGCGGGCTTTGCCTTGTTCGTATCGCTGCTATTGCAGCCCCATGTACGCGCCGTGCTGAGCGTATTGATGCTGCTCTCGCTGGGCCTGGTTGCGAAACTGGCGATGGCGGCCTTGATGTTAAAAGCGCCGCAATTAATTGACTGGCTGGGACCGGCCACCGTGATCGGGCTCGGCGCCGGGCTTTTGTTGTTTGGCGCGCTGAAAAACATCGCCTATCGCTGGCGCGCCTTCGGCGCCACCCTGTGCGTATTCGCCGGCGCCTTGATGGCAAAACTGACCAGCATCTACAGCGCGCTCGACGAGATGCTGCGCCTGTTCGACTGGCCGCACGGCCATCTGGTCAACTTCGCCAGCCTTACCCGGTGGGTGCACGAGACCTGGCCGTTCACCACCTTTCTTTTTCTGGCCGTCGTATTCGTGCATCACGGTGCGCATAAAATAGCAGCCCAGCCCGATCGGACCCCGCCATGAGTTATTACCGCCACCACGTGTTTTTTTGCGTCAATCAGCGCCCTAACGGCGAGGCCTGCTGCGCCGACCACGATGCCGAAGGCGTGCGCGGCTACGCCAAGCAACGCATCAAGGAGCTTGGGCTTTCGGGCGAGGGCCGGGTGCGCATCAACAGCGCCGGCTGCCTCGACCGCTGCGAGCTGGGCCCGGTGCTGGTGGTGTACCCGGAAGAGGTCTGGTACACCTATGTCGACAAGGGCGATATCGACGAAATCATTCACGAGCATATCGAGAACGGTCGCATCGTCGAGCGGCTGAAAATCTAGGCGGACGACCAATATGGCAGCCCCGTTTACCGCACAGCGCGAAGCCATCCAGGGCGCGGCCGGCGCGATCGAGATGGCCTGGCATGCGCCGGCCGATGCGGTGCCGCGCGCGGTCGCTGTGATTGCCCACCCGCATCCGCTGTTCGGCGGCAGCATGGACAACAAGGTGGTGACCACACTGGCGCGCGCCTTCTACGATGCCGGTGCAGCCGCTTACCGTTTCAATTTTCGCGGCGTCGGCGGCAGTGCGGGCGTTCATGACGAGGGTCGCGGCGAGACCGATGACCTGCTATTGGTGATTGCTCATGCCCAGGCGCGTCATCCGGGGCTACCTTTGTGGCTGGCCGGTTTTTCTTTCGGCGGCGCCGTTACCCTGGCGGCGAGCGAAAAGGTCGAATGCCGGCAAATGGTGCTGGTGGCGCCCGCTTTCAGCCGCCTGGCCCACTGGGACGGTGTCGAACAGGGCGGCAAGCCGCCGCCGGGTACCGTCATTATTCACGGCGAACTGGATGAAACGGTCCCGCTGGCCGATTCGCTTGCCTGGGCGCGGCCGCGCCAGATTCCGGTGGTGGTGGTGCCCGGAGCCGACCATTTTTTCCACCAGCGCCTGCATATCATCCGCAGCCTTGCCGGAAAACTTGTCCTCTGACAAGAAATCGCCGCATCCCTCGATCCCGGGATTGCCCGCCATCGGGGCGATTGTTACGATTAGTGAACTGTGACCCAATTCATAAGAACCTGAAGAACCGCGGGCGATACTCTCCATGACACATATCGACGTCATTCGTCCGGAAAGGGTCATGCTTAAGGTCATCCCATTTTTCAGCGATTTGTCCGGTTCGCAGCTGGAAAGCATCGGCTCCCACGCCGCTTTGCGCTCCTACGAAAAGGGCGAAGTGATCCTGCACCAGGGGGACGTCGCCGATTCCTTCTATGTGATCGTTTCCGGCCAGGTGAAGGTGTTCATGACCGATCCTTCCGATGCCGAGCGCGAGGTGATCCTGCGCACGCTCACCGCCGGCGATTTTTTCGGCGAAATCCCCATGTTCGACCACGAGCCGCGCAGCGCCAGTGTGGCCGCGCTGGAACATTGCCATGTGCAGATTCTGTCGTACCGCTCGTTTCAAAAGGCGATCGAACGTTCACCCGACATCGCCAAGCGGGTGCTGGCCACACTGGCCAACCGCCTTCGCAACGCCAACCGCAAAATCGGCTCGCTGGCGCTTCTCGATATTTCCAGTCGCGTCTCGCGCACCCTACTGGAGCTTGCCATCGTCAGCAATGGCCGGCGCGTGGTCGGCGAGCCGTTCACGCAAAAGGATCTCGCCAGCATGATCGGCGCCTCGCGGGAAATGGTGAACCGTACCCTGAAAGACCTGGAGGGCGAGGGTTACATCGAGATTCATCGCAAGTCCATCACCATCCTCAACGAAAACCTGCCGATCCACTATCCGGCGAGGATGTTGCACAGTTGAACCGGCCCCGATAAAAAAGCCCGCTGCGAGCGGGCTTTTTTCTTGGTCGAAAACGCTTATTGATAGGCAACGTGACAGCCGTATGGCGTGGTGCTGGATACAGTGATGGACTTTCCGGCGCGTGACTCCTCCAGCGCAGCCACCACGTAATTCTTGGCTTTCTTGATGTCCGCGAGTTCGGTCGAAGGCTTGTCGTCGATTGCGCCGGCATACACGATCATCCCGGCCGGGTTGATGACGAACATTTGCGGGGTGGTCTTGGCGGCATAGGCGTGGCCGACCGTGCTCTGCGGATCGGGCAGATAGGCATCGGGAGCCGCTTTCTGCTCGGCGATGTACGCTTTTAGCTCACTGTTGCTGCGGAAGGCCCCGTTGCTGACGTGCGCCGAATTGATGGTCAGCCATACCGTGTCCTTGGCGTC
>CAZCKI010000090.1:0-9502 GCA_964498815.1 uncultured Burkholderiales bacterium | reverse complement strand
CAAACGCTATTACGGCGGCTGCGAATTCGTCGATCAAGTGGAAACACTGGCGCTCGAACGCGTGCGCCGATTGTTCGGCGCCGACCAGCACGGCTGGGCCGCCAATGTGCAGCCCAACTCGGGTTCGCAGGCCAACCAGGCTGCGTTCTTCGCTGTGCTGAAACCCGGCGACACCTTTCTCGGCATGAGCCTCGCCATGGGCGGGCATCTGACCCACGGCTCGCCCGTCAATATGAGCGGCAAGTGGTTCAATGTGCTGAGCTACGGGCTCGACACTAGTGAGGCGATCGACTACGCGCAGGTCGAAAAGCTCGCGCGCGAGCACAAACCGAAATTGATCCTGGCCGGCGCCTCGGCGTATTCCTTGAAGATCGACTTCGAGCGCTTCGCCGCCATCTCCAAGGAAGCGGGCGCGGTGTTCATGGTCGATATGGCGCACTACGCCGGCCTGATCGCGGCGGGTGTCTATCCGAATCCGATTCCGCACGCCGATATCGTTACCTCGACCACGCACAAATCGCTGCGCGGACCGCGCGGCGGCATCATTCTGATGAAGCCCGAGTACGAAAAGGCGATTAATTCCGCCATCTTCCCCGGCCTGCAGGGCGGCCCGCTGATGCACGTGATTGCAGCCAAGGCAGTGGCCTTGCAGGAAGCGCTGCAACCCGAATTCAAGGTGTATCAGCAGCAGGTGCTGAAGAACGCCGACGTGCTGGCGAAGACTTTGATCCAGCGCGGCCTGCGCATCGTCTCCGGCCGCACCGAGTCGCACGTGATGCTGGTGGATCTCCGCGCCAAGAAAATCACCGGCAAGGAAGCCGAGGCGGTGCTGGGTCAGGCGCATATCACCGTCAACAAGAACGCCATCCCCAACGACCCGGAGAAGCCGTTCGTCACCTCCGGCATTCGCCTGGGTTCGCCCGCCATGACCACACGCGGCTTCCAGGAAGCTGAGGCCGAGCTGACCGCCAACCTGATCGCCGATGTGCTCGACCGTCCGCAAGATACCGCCAACATCGATGCGGTGCGCGCCAAGGTATCGGCGCTGGTGAAAAAATTTCCCGTGTACGGACCGTGAACCATGAGTGAGGAGAGAAGGGTGAGGAGTGAGGAAGTACTCGTGCCCCTTGGGAGATCGCCGCTCATCGCGCTTTTCCCCCTCACCCCTCACTCCTCACCCCACACGTTTCCTTTCGCCCCTCGCATCTCACGCCTTCCGCCCAAATGAAATGCCCTTTCTGCAGCGCGCAGGAGACCCAAGTCATCGACTCGCGTGTGAGCGAGGAGGGCGATCAGGTTCGCCGCCGCAGACGCTGCACGGTCTGCCACAAGCGTTTCACCACCTACGAAAACGCGGAACTGCGCATGCCTACCATCGTCAAGGGCAACGGCCAGCGCGAGGACTTCCTGCGCAAGAAACTGGAAACGAGTTTCCACCGCGCCCTGCACAAGCGCCCGGTCGGCGAGGAAGCGGTGGCCGCCGCCATCGACCGCATCGAGCAAAGCCTGCTCAATGAAGCCAAGCGCGAGCTGCCTTCGCGCAAGATCGGCGAAATGGTGATGCAGGAACTGAAGCAGATGGACGAAGTAGCGTACGTGCGTTTTGCTTCGGTGTATCGCAGCTTTTCCGATGCGGAAGATTTCAAGCAGGCGATCAAGGAAGTCAGCCAGTGATTGGTCATTGCGGCATCACGTCCAAAGTCGCCGCTAATAGAGTATTGACCTTCCCCCGCGCAGGCGGGGGGCCAATTCTCGAAACTTCATGTCGTTATGCAAATTGGGCCCCCGCCTGCGCGGGGGAAGGGCTAACGAGCTATACCCGCCGTTACCAATCGGCATCCGCACATTGATGTTCTCCGCCTTCGACCACGCCATGATGGCGCGCGCCCTGCGCGTGGGCGAGCGCGGGCGCGGCATCGCCACACCCAATCCGCACGTCGGCTGTGTGCTGGTCAAACAAGGCCGCATCCTCGCCGAAGGCTGGACCCAAGCCGGCGGACGCCCGCACGCCGAGGCGCAGGCATTGGCAGCCTGCAGCGAAAGCCCGGCAGGCGCCACTGCCTATGTCACGCTCGAACCCTGCGACGGACACGCCAAGGCGCGCGGGCCGGCCTGTGCAGATCTGCTGGTCGAAGCCAAGGTCGCGCGCGTGGTGTTGGCTGTGGACGATCCCTTTCATGGCGGCAAGGGCTGCGCACGGCTGAAAGCGGCCGGCATTGCGGTGGACTCCGGCCTGATGGCGGCGGAAGCGGCATTGGCCCACCGCGCTTTTTTTTCGCGCGTGCAGCGCGGCCGCCCCTGGCTCACCCTCAAGGTCGCCACCAGCCTCGACGGCAAGACCGCACTCGCCAATGGCGCTTCTCGCTGGATCACCGGCGCTGCCGCGCGGCGCGATGTGCACCGGATGCGTGCCGAAGCCTGCGCGGTGATGACCGGCATCGGCACGGCGCTGGCCGACGACCCGCAATTGACGGTGCGCGATTTCCCGACGACTAGACAGCCGCTGCGCGTGCTGCTCGACAGCCGCCTCGACGTGAAGGACGGCATGAAGCTGCTGGAAGGCGGCAACACCCTGATCATCACCGCCACCGGCAGCGATGCGCGGCAAAAGGAATTGGAAGCGCGCGGCATCGAGGTGCTGCGCGTGCCGGTGGAAGGCGTGAAAGGCAAGGTCGACCTGGCCGCCATGATGCAATTGCTGGCCTCGCGCGGGCTCAATCACATCCTGGTCGAGACCGGCACGCGCTTGAATGCCTCGCTGGTGCAGGCGGGTGTCGTCGATGAAGTGGTGCAGTACGTCGCACCGATGTATCTGGGCGATGCGTCGCGCGGCTTGCTATCCTTGCCGGAATTCACCGACCTCGAACAGCGTATCTGCCTGAAGGTGCAGGATAGCCGGCGCGTCGGGGAGGATTGGCGCATTACCGCATTGCTGGAGAAGAATTCATAATGTTTACCGGAATCATCGAAGCCACCGGCATCATCGACGCGATGGACGCCACACCTGCCAACACGCGCATGGTCGTGCGCGCGCCCAGGCTGGGGCTGCATCAGGTCGCCATCGGCGATTCGGTGGCGGTCAACGGCTGCTGCCTTACCGTGGTCGAGAAAACGCCTGAGACCTTCTCCGCGGACCTGTCGCAAGAAACGCTGGCGGCGATTGCTGAGCTGCGCCTGGGTGCGGAAGTCAATCTGGAAAAATCGCTGCGTTTCGGCGACCGCCTCGGCGGGCACCTGGTCAGCGGCCACGTCGATGGCACTGGCACCATCACCGCCATGGATGATCTCGGCGCCTCATGGCGTCTGGAAATCGAGGCGCCCGCCGAGCTGGGCAAGTACGTCGCGCGCAAAGGCTCGATCGCGGTCAACGGTGTCTCGCTTACGGTGAACCGCGTGCAGGACACCGCCGGCGGCAAGGCCGTGTTCGAGATCAACATCATCCCGCACACCCACCAGGTCACCACCATGCGCCTGATGCGCAAGGGCGGAAAGGTGAATCTGGAGATCGATCAGGTAGCGCGGTACATCGAGCGGATGATTACGAAGGACGTCTGAGTCGCGGAAAATGGCAACTGTCCTCATTTATTCAATCGCAGATTTTGTGCCGGCCGAGCCGGCGATTCAGATACAGGGGCTGAAAAAGCTTGACTAGGTTTTGGCAGGGGGAACGGCGTCTGAACCTATTCTCATTCCCTATATGGGCCTAAAAATTGCACGGATTGTATTTGCTAGCTGCGTTGCTCTCGCAGGCTGTGCGCATGTTCAATCAAAATACCAATACGTCGGTGAGATTGATACGACCTGTTCAATTTCCATGAGAGCCGAGGTCAGCAAGCCCGTTAACTTTGCGATCGACGCCCTCACTGCGGTTCGTCTCGCATCGGAACAAGCGCACATCAAGTGCAATCATATTTTTCAACAGCTTGTCTACGCCGACGATGAAAACTATTACTTCGTTTTGTCGGTATTTGGCCCGCCGGGCACCAACAAGTCTGCCGTCATCATTGATGGCAAGACAGGAAGGGTCACCGACCATCGATAGTATTGATAGTCGCTGCTGAGAACATTTTAGGAGTGCGCTGATGATAGATGGGGCAGACACAATCTGAGCCACACGTTTCTCGCCATCGATACCGCTATGCGACACGGCATTTCCCGGGATAGCGCCACAACTAGCTGAATCTATTGACGATTCAACCAGGCCATAGTGATATTATATTGTGAATTAATATTGACACTATGCTGAAAATGATACCTAATTAGACATGCTGCACGCATGTCTGCACCCATAAGCTGTTTCCCACGGAGGGGATTTCTCATGTCTAGAACCGCGACGACAGCGGACCCGTTTGCTCCACGCACGCCAGTCGGACCACTTTCCGCCCGCGACCGACAAATCTCGAGGCGGGCATGAGCGTACCGACTCCCGCGCCTGACCCGTCCGAGCGCCCGGACGCAAGAGCCTGGTTCGCACTCGCGATGCTCTGCTTCGTCTATGTCCTGAATTTCCTCGACCGCCAATTACTGGCCATACTGGCCAAACCCATACAGGACAGCCTGCACGTGTCCGACAGCCAGTTGGGACTGATCGGCGGCCTGTACTTCGCGATCTTCTACTGTTCCATATCCATTCCGGTTGCGTGGTTTGCGGACCGAAGCAATCGGATCAAAGTGCTCTCGCTGGCCTGCGCGATCTGGAGCGCTGCAACGATGGCCTGCGGAGTCGCAAACACCTATCTTCAACTCGTTTTGGCGCGAATGACCGTCGGTGTCGGCGAAGCGGGCGGAGTGCCGCCTTCCTACGCCATCATCGTCGACTATTTCCCACCTGGCCGTCGCGGCACGGCCCTGGGCATTTTTAACCTGGGTCCGCCGATCGGTGCGGCGCTCGGCATTGCGTTCGGTGCATCGATTGCCGCGGCCTTCAGTTGGCGCATAGCCTTTCTCGTTCTCGGCGTGGTCGGCATCGTGACCGCGATCGTGCTGGCGCTGACCGTGCGCGAACCCCGCCGCGGCGGACTTGACCAGCCCATGGCGACTGCATCCGAAGCATCGGGGAAAATGACGCCAGGTTTTGTTTCCACCATCGGCATGTTTTTTTCACGGCCCGAACTGCTGCTTGCCGCCCTCGGCAGCGGCGCCACACAGTTCATCACCTATGGCGTGGGCAACTTCACGACGCTCTTCCTGATGCGGGAGAAGGGCATGACGCTCAACGAAGTCGCGCTGTACTACGCGCTCGTTGTCGGCATCTGCATGAGTGCGGGGATCTTCGTATCGGGGCGGATGCTCGATCGCTTTACCCGCCGATCGAAAAAAGCGTATGCCCTGCTACCCGCCGCCGCACTGGTCCTGGCCATACCGTTTTACGTGGGATTTGTCTGGGCGCCTAGCTGGTCGCTGGCGCTGATTTTCCTGATCGGGCCGACATTCTTCAATTATTTCTATCTGTCCTCGGTTGTCACGCTGGTGCAAGAAGAGGTCCGACCGGATCAGCGCGTCATGTCGGGCGCGCTGTTGCTGCTGGTCATGAATCTGATCGGCCTGGGTTTCGGTCCGACCTATGTTGGCATTGCCAGCGATTTCTTCCGCGCCAGCTATCCGGATCACTCCTTGCAAATGGCGCTGTACACCATGGTGCCGATCTACTTTGTCGCCATCGGCCTGTTTCTATTGTTGGCGCGCGTAATCGACCGGAAAAGCCATCCCATCATCATATCCGGAGGAGCAACGATATGAACCCGCATCGCATCGCCGCTGGTTTGGCCATCATTGCCAGCCTGGCGGTTTCGACCTGTTTCAGTTCCGAGGGAGGCGCCGCGTTGTCATCCACATCCACATCCTGGGTCAAATCCGGTCCCGTTGTGACCACGGCCAATGGCCCGCTGCAAGGCCTACTGCAAGATTCCTTGCGAGTATTCAAGAGCATCCCCTACGCCGCGCCACCGGTCGGTATGCTGCGCTGGAAGCCGCCGGCGCCGACGCAGCCTTGGAGCGGGCTCTTGCAGGCCATCCAGTTCGGCCCTTCGTGTATTCAGCCGGTAACACGCGTCGCCAACCTCTATACACAAGACATCACGCCAGCCAGCGAGGACTGTTTGCACTTGAATGTCTGGGCGCCCGCCGACGCGACTCGCGCGCCGGTCTTGGTTTGGATTCACGGCGGCGCGCTGGTGAAAGGCTCTAGCAAAGAGTCCTTGTACGACGGAGCACAACTGGCCAGGCGCGGGATCATTGTCGTGTCGATCAACTATCGGCTTGGCGTGCTGGGCTATCTTGCCCATCCGGAGCTCAGCAAGGAATCCGCGCAAGGCGTGTCCGGAAACTACGGGCTGCTCGACCAGATCGCCGCCCTGCGCTGGGTACGCGCCAACATCGAGGCATTCGGCGGCGATCCCGCCAACGTTACCATCGCGGGCGAGTCCGCCGGCGCACTGAGTGTGATGTATCTGATGGCGGCTCCGCAGGCGCGAGGGTTGTTCGCAAAAGCGATCTCGCAAAGCGCGTACATGATTTCCACGCCTGAGCTGAAGGAAATGCGTTTCGGCGAACGGCCCTCCCAGGAAGCCGGCGCGCGCCTGGCAGGCGCCCTGCACGCCCGCAATATCGCCGCGCTTCGCGGCACGGACGCGCAGGAACTGACCGAAGCCGCCGCCGCCCTGGGATTCGCCCCTTTCGGCACCATCGACGGCTACGTGCTGCCGCGCCAGCTGGTGGAAGTCTTCGAGCGCGGCGAACAGGCGCCGGTGCCATTGCTGGCGGGATTCAACAGCGGCGAAATCCGTTCGCTCAGGTTCCTCGCGCCGCCGCCGCCGGTAACGTCCGACAAGTACGAGGCCGTCATCCGTGAACAGTACGGCGATCTGGCCGATGAATTTCTTCGTTTGTATCCGAGCACCAATATGCAGGAAAGTGTGTTTGCCACCACGCGTGACGCCCTGTACGGCTGGACCGCCGAACGCCTGGTACGAAATCAAACGGCGATCGGTCGGCCCTCGTACCTCTATGAGTTCGACCACGGCTATCCTGCGGCCGATGCCGCCGGCCTGCACGCATTCCACGCCAGCGAATTACCGTACGTGTTCGGAACAGCCGATCGCACACCGGCGCTGTGGCCCAGGATTCCCGCCGGCGCGGCCGAGACCCGCATGTCCGAAGCCATGCTGAACTACTGGAGCAGCTTTGCGCGCACCGGCGAGCCGCGCGCAAAAGGAGAGCCGGACTGGCCGCGATTTGGCACCACGGCCGGCTATATGCACTTTGGCGACGTCCCGCATGCTTCGCAGCATCTGCTGTCGGGCATGTTTGAACTGCATGAAGAAGCGGTCCGCCGGCGCCGGGCAGGCGGCGAGACACCCTGGAACTGGAACGTCGGAATGGTTTCGCCGCGCCTGACGAAGTAGGGCGCGTCGGCGCGCGCGCCGATTCACCGCGCTTTGCGTGGAAGCGGTTTGTTGGGAAGGGGTTTGGTTGGAACAGGTTTGTTTGGAAGAGGCTCAAGGGCTAAAAAGCCGGCGGCCATGAACTTGGCCATGCGTTGCTTGACCGCGGCGAAATCGTCGGATCGGCAGAGTCCGCCCGAAAGCGTGTCGATGCGCCCGGTGCGGGCAAAGGTATTCATCAGTGCGCCGGTCACGAAGTGATAACCCCAGAAGATATCCTGCGCCGAATGCTTCGGCAGGGCGCGTTTGAGGATGCCGACCAGCTTGAGCACCACCGGGTCGAAGTGCACGTCCATCAACGCCGCGCCCTCTGGTGTGTTGCTGACCCGGGCGCAGAACGCCGCGTAGTTCATCCAGTTCTCGCCGCGCTGGAAATAGAGGTCGAGATCGGTATCCAGGAACGCGTGCAATGCGCCTTCGACGGTGGGCTTGTCCCCCGCCTGCGCTTCGTACGCCTCCAGTGCCACCATGCGCGCACCGCTGCTCGTGCTGGCGCGACGCGCGAATACCGATTCGAACAGGTGTTGCTTGTCCGTGAAGTAGTAGTGAACCAGCGTGGTGTGGATGCCGACTTGCTGGGCCACATCGCGCAAGCTCACGCCGTGCAGTCCGTTCTTCGAAAAGAGGTACTCGGCCGCGTCGAGGATCTGCTCTATGCTATCGGCTCGCTGGACAGCTTTGCTGCGGAGAACTCGCTTCTTTTGGACTTTGGGCATCGCGTCAATATACCGTAGTGCCGGAGTCGGCACTCGTAGTACTCGTAGTGTAAGCAGAACCTTCAACGACCGTCAATCGCGAACCTCTCCAGAAAGAGGTCCATTGCGTGTTCCGCGCAGCGGTATCTGCACCGCGATATCGTGCGCTTGCAAGTGTCGGATCCGCAGCACAGGCTGGACGCCGGGGACCGCGTTGCCGTCGGCCTCCGGCGCGATCATCTGCCGGCTACGCGGCGTCGGCCTTTGCAAGCTCCAATTGGTACTGCTCCCAACCCGACGCGGGCACGATCTCGTCGGTGCGGGCCGTCACTTCGTCGAGCCGGGTGCAAAGCTGTTCGCCGGTGTCGGCCGCATCTCCCAGGTAGATGCCCCGGGTCATGGTGATGTGGGCGCACTCGAAGCTGCCGGCTCCGGCCAGCAGAATCATTCGTGTAGGGGCCCGCGGGCGGACCAGGGCGAGCAAGGCCGGGCTGACGCGCCCGACAGCCAGTCGGGCCAGGGCCTGTGGCGACAGCACGCCTTCGGTCATCGCGGTTGCGGCGGTGGGCGCGAGGCAGTTCACGTGTATGCCGTACTTGGCGCCTTCCAGCGCCAGCGTTTGCATCAGCCCGACCAGGGCCATCTTGGCCGCGCCGTAGTTCGACTGCCCGAAGTTGCCGTAGAGGCCGGAGGAGGAGGTCGTCATCACGATGCGGCCGTAGTGCTGGCCCCGCATCTGCGCCCACACCGCCCTGGTGGCATGGACCGCGCCCATGACGTGGACATCGAGCACCCGGCGAAAGTCGTCGAGCGTCATCTTCGCGAAGGTTTTGTCGCGCAAGATGCCGGCGTTATTCACCAAAATGTCGATGCGGCCCCAGCGGGCCACGGCCAGCTCGGCCATCGCTTCCATGTCGGCGGGGACCGTTACGTCGCCGATATGCGCCGCAGCCTCGCCATCCCCGCGCGCGATCTCGTCGGCCACCGCGTGGACCGCTGCGCCGTCGTCGCGGCCCGCCAGGTCGTTGACGATTACGCGCGCGCCGTGGCGGGCGAGTTCCAGGGCGTGCGAACGCCCCAGGCCGCCGCCCGCGCCGGTTACGATCGCCACTTGGTCTTGCAGCAGTTTTTTCATCGGTATTTCGCCGCGCCTTGCTGCATGGTCAGAAAATTGGGATGTCGCCGTCGATAGGAGTGACCCGACCGGGCGTGAGAATTTCAAAAGGGTTTTCACGCGTCCTGAAAGAAGCCGCCAGGGCGCAAGCGGTCAAACCTGCGGCTGCAACTCGTTGGCGAGGCCTTCCTTCTCCACATCCTTGCGCAGGCGATTCTTGTCGATCTTCCCGGTGGCGGCCAAGGGCATGG
>CAZCKI010000089.1:0-9528 GCA_964498815.1 uncultured Burkholderiales bacterium | reverse complement strand
CACCTTACGTACTGGCGGTGCGCTGGTAGGCTTGTTCGATCGCGTCGAGCTGTCCTTCGCGCAGCAGAAATTCGATACCCGCGATGTCGGCACGGCGCTCGGGCTGGGTCAGGGCTTCCTCTTTACGCAAAAAGTTTTCGGCGCCAAAGTGAAAGTGGCGGGCGACGCGGTATTGGAGCAGGACTCGGCTTTGCCGCAGATCGCCGTCGGTTTCCAGCAAAAGGAAAACGACCGCGGCGCCCTGCTGAACGCGCTCGGCATCCGGCACGACAAGGGCACCGACTATTACGTCTCCGCAACCAAGCTGTTCCTGGGCCAAAGCATATTGCTGAATGGCACGGTGCGCTTCACCAAGGCCAACCAGACCGGCATTCTCGGCTTCGGCACCGCCACCAGGGACAAGTACCAGGCCATGGCGGAAGGCTCGATTGCACTGCTATTGCGCAAGGACCTCGCCATCGGCGCGGAATTCCGCCAGAAGCCCAACAACTTCGCCTTCCAGGAAAACAACTGGTACGACGTTTTCATCGCTTACGCACCGCTGAAAAACGTCTCGGTCACGCTCGCCTACGTCGATCTCGGCAATATCGTCATCAAGGACAAGCAGCGCGGCGCCTACCTGTCGGTGCAGGTCGGATTCTAGAAAAGGGAATTGAACATGTTGCGCAAATTGAGTTTTCTGCTGGCGGCGTGCGGTATTGCCTTGGGCGGCGCCGTCATCACCAGTAACGCCGTCGCGCAGGAAGGTACCCGCATCGGCGACGATCCGGCGCTGTTTCAGGCATTCGGCGAGAAAGCAGGACTTGCCAGGATCATGGACGACTTCATGGTCAACCTGCTGGCTGATCCACGCACCCGGACTTTTTTCGAAAAGGCCGACCAGAAGCGCATCAAGGAACAATTGGTCGACCAGTTTTGCTACATCCTGAACGGGCCCTGCGAATACCAGGGCGCCAAGATGAAGCCGATGCACGCCGAGCTCGGCATTACCCGCGAAAACTTCAATGCGCTGGTCGAGCAATTACAGTTCGCCATGGACAAGAACAATGTGCCGTATCGTGCGCAGAACAAATTGCTGGCGGTTCTGGCGCCGATGCACCGCGACATCGTCACCAGGTAGTCCGATCCCTCCCTGAGGAGCCGAGAGACCATCGGCTTTTTTGGCCCGTCCGCCGCAAGGCGGGCGGGCATTTTTATTTCTTGGCCGGTTTGGCCGACGGTTCCTGTGCCGACTTGGCCTTGTCCGGCGGAACGTAATCGCCGATCACGCCTTTCAGGGGGCAGGCCTTGAAGATCGGGCATTTGGCGCATCCGGATACGAGGGCTACGGGGCAAAGCGTCATGGCGGGCTCCTGAATCGGGCGGGGATGGGCCATCATACGCCGGGCGCGGGCCCCGCCGCCGCCATTTGCGCCCCCAGGCTGCCATTCGCGCCGAACCGGGAACAGCTTATCGCAGGGGCTCCCCGGCGGTCCGGCGCGTGCCTATACTGGCCCTGTCGTCAAACCGGAGGCCATCATGGACAACCTGAATCCCGCTCCCGCAGCACCCGGCGAAGACCCGGAATACCGCGCCGCACGCAAATACGTGCGCGAATTGCGCAAGTTTTACGAGCACCTCGCCAGCTACGTTGTGGTCAACGCTTTCCTGGTGGTGTTGAATTACCTCACTTCGCCTAATCACTGGTGGGTGCAGTGGGTCCTGTTCGGCTGGGGTATCGGCATCGTCGCCCACGGCCTGTCAGTGCTGGGCTATCGCAACTTCTACGGCACCGAGTGGGAAGAGCGCAAGATTCGCGAAGTGATGGAAAGCCGCCGTGGCAAATGAATCACCCGCGCGGGACAAGGCCTGCGAGGACCCGCAAACGCCCGCTGAAAAAGCCGAGCACATGCACCCGCTCGAGCTGATCCCGTATTTCCGGCGCTGGGCGCCGTCCACCGCTCGCGATCTGATCTATACCGTCATCTTCAGTCTGCTGATCGCAAGCGGCTTCATCATCGTCGCTCTGCCGTCCATCCACTTGCAAAGCTGGGGTGAATTCGGGGAAATGCTCGTCACCAACGTGGCGGTGTCGATTTGTATCGGATTCACCTGGCACTTTTTTATGCATCTGCTGGGCCCCCTGCTGCGGCAGGTGCACGGCAAACCATTTTGGTTGGTGATCCTGGTCTATACCATCCTCGGTTTCGCCATCACCGAAATCGGTTTTCTGGTGCTCTCCCTGATCCCCGGTTACGTCGAAGTCCGCCAATGGATGTTCACGCCCAAGGCCTGGGTCAGCACGCTCTGTATTTCCTTTGTCATTTCGCTCATCCTCGGCTACGCTTTTCGCGCCAGCATTGCCGGCCTGACGCTGGCGGCGGAACTGGCACGCGAGCGCGAGCGTCTGGAAGCGGCCGAGCGCGCCGCCGTACAGGCCAACCTGCGCGCCTTGCAGGCCCAGATCGAACCGCACTTCCTGTTCAATACGCTCGCCAATGTGACGGGCCTCATTCACAAACAGCCGGATACGGCCAAGCACATGCTGGAGGAGTTCATCGCCTACCTGCGTGCCACACTGGCCGCCACCCGCGAGGAACACACCACGCTCGGGCAGGAATTTGCGTTGATGAAGAGTTTCCTCGCCGTGCTGCAGGTGCGCATGGGCGAGCGCCTGCAAGTTTCGTTCGACCTGCCGGATGAATTGAGCGGCATGCCGATGCCGCAGATGCTGTTGCAGCCGCTGGTGGAAAACGCCATCAAGCACGGGCTTGAACCGTATATCGACGGCGGCGAAATTACGCTGTCGGCAAGGCACGAGGGTCCGTTGGTGGCGATTACGGTAGCGGATACCGGCGTCGGTTTCGGCAACACCACCTCCGGCGGACTCGGCCTGCAAAATGTGCGCGAACGACTGGCAAAATTGTTCGGCGAGGCCGGCCGTCTGGTCATTGAGGACAATGCGCCGCGCGGTGTCCGCAGCGGAACCCGTGTCACCATCACCCTGCCTTTGCAGGCAGCCAAAAATCAGGAAGAGAAATGAACGTAACTGCGATCATCGCTGATGATGAGATTCACCTGGCCAACTACCTGCATGAACGCCTCGCCGAGCTGTGGCCGGAACTCGAGATTGCCGGGATCGCCAAGAACGGCGCCGAGGCCATCCGCCTGATCGACGACAACAGTCCCAATATCGTTTTCCTCGACATCCGCATGCCGGGCCTCACCGGCCTGGAAGTGGCGGCGCGGCTGGACCGCAACACCCACGTGGTATTCGTGACGGCGTTCGACCAATATGCGGTGGAAGCCTTCGATCGCGATGCCGCGGACTATCTGTTGAAACCGGTTACCGACGACCGCCTGCAACGCGCCATCGAGCGCCTGAAGAAAAAGCTGGCCAATGCCGAAGCGCCCGGCGATGTTGGCGCGCTGCTCGGCAAGATCGCTGCGTCCCTGCCCAAGCACGCTGCCAGCCACCTGCGCTGGATCCGGGCTTCGGTGGGAGAGGTCACGCGCCAGGTGGCGGTAGACGAGGTGCATTATTTCCAGGCACAGGACAAGTATGTCAGCGTCTATACCGCCGAAGGCGAACTCCTGATCCGCACGCCGCTATCGGAACTGGGAGAACAGCTGAATCCGGAAGACTTCTGGCAAATCCATCGCTCCACCATCGTCAATGTGCACCGCATCGCCGCGACCACCCGTAACGCGATGGGCCATACCCTGGTGAGGCTCAAGGACAGCAAGGTGGAGTTGCCGGTGAGCCGCGCTTTTTCGCACCTCTTCAAACAGATGTAGTGTCGCTTGCGGCCGGCTTGGCCTGCGTCAATCGAAGCGTGGCGCGCGCGTGCTACACTTTTTTCGCCCTTTTACTAGCCAAGCGAAATGTTACTCATACAAGTGAACGGCGAATCCCGCCAGGTGCCGCCGGGAACCAATGTCGCACAACTCCTTGCCGCCATGCCTTTGGCCGGCAAGCGCTTCGCCGTCGAGCGTAACGGCGAAATCGTGCCGAAAAGCCGCCTCGACAGCGTTACCCTCGCCGACCAGGACCGCTTGGAAATTGTCATTGCGGTCGGAGGCGGTTGATGAACGATCCGCTGGTCATCGCCGGAAAGAGCTACGCGTCGCGGTTGCTGGTCGGTACCGGCAAGTACCGCGATTTCGCCGAGACCAGGGCGGCCGTGGAAGCCAGCGGCGCCGACATCATCACGGTCGCCATACGCCGCGTCAACATTGGTCAGAACGCGGGGGAACCGAGTTTGCTGGAATTCCTGCCGACCTCCCGATACACGATTCTGCCCAACACCGCCGGCTGCCATAGCGCCGCCGAAGCGGTGCGCACGCTGCGCCTTGCCCGCGAGTTATTGGACGGACACGCGCTGGTCAAGTTGGAAGTGCTGGCCGACGATCAAACGCTGTTCCCCAATATGCCGGAAACGCTGATCGCCGCGCGCGAGCTGGTGGCCGACGGTTTTCAGGTAATGGTGTATTGCTCGGACGATCCGATCCAGGCCAAGGCGCTCGAAGAAATCGGCTGTGCTGCTGTGATGCCGCTCGCTTCGCTGATCGGCTCCGGCATGGGGATATTGAATCCCTGGAACCTGGAAATCATTCTCGACCGGGCGCACGTACCGGTGCTGGTCGATGCCGGCATCGGCACCGCATCGGACGCGGCCATTGCCATGGAACTGGGTTGCGATGGCGTGCTCATGAATACCGGCATCGCCAAGGCGAAAAAACCGGTGCTGATGGCGAGCGCGATGAAGAAGGCGGTGGAAGCCGGCCGCGAAGCATTCCTGGCGGGACGCATGCCGAAGCAAATCTATCAGGCCAGCGCCAGCTCACCCAGCGAAGGAAAGATCGGCTGATTCGCTAGAAGCGGAAAGCGACGCCGAAGCTGAAATTGTGATCGGTCTCGCCGTCGAGGCCGGTGCCCTGCACATAACGCTGGCGGGCCACTTCAAAACGCAGGCCGAGGCTGCGGCTGATGTCGTATTGCACGCCGAGGCTCATGCGATTGCTCTTGTAGCCATAGGGTGACAACCAGTCGGCGCCCGGCACGGCATCCGGCTTCATGCGCAGCATCGACAGACGGCCAACCAGGCTAAATCGATCATAGAGCGGCAGTGCGCCGCTCACGCCGATATCGAGCGCCTGCGATCTCGGTAATGATCCAGGCAGGCCGGCGCTAAAGTAACGGCCGCCGGCGGGAAACAGGGGAGAGGAACGCAAATCGAGCCGCAGGCCATAACGGCCGACATCGGCGGCTAGCGGCGAGGCCGGCGTATACAGTCCCGCCAGGGGAACCAGGGTTTCATCGTTAAAGACGCTGGTGCGCTGCGGCGTCAGTACCAAGCCGCCGAAATACTGGGCATGCGCCACGCCACTGACGGCGAGCGTCGCGAGTAGCAGGGCGGACCAACGTGCAATCATTTTTTATCCTGGATGCCGGTACCGGGTTCGTCTTGCGCCAGCGCAAAACCGAACCGCATACAATCTTTGTACTCTTTTTAGTTTACAGCCGCAAGCGCTTGATTCTTATAGAGCGAGACGGATACAAAAAGTTCCCGCCGGCGTGGTTTTTCACGGTCTTCGCAGCAGCAATCCCTTCAGGTAATCGCCCTCCGGAAAATGTACCGAAACCGGGTGGTCCTCCGGCGCGCCCAGATGCCGGATGATCTGCGCGTCGATCCCTGCATCGAGAGCGGCGCCGGCGACGATTTTCTGGAACAGCTCTGCCGAGATGCCGCCGGAACAGGAAAAAGTCATCAATTTGCCACCGGCCTTCAGCAGCTTGAAGCCCAGCAGGTTGATGTCCTTGTACGCGCGCGCCGCTTTTTCGGCGTGGTGCGCGGTCGGGGCGAACTTGGGCGGGTCAAGGACGATGAGGTCGAACTGGCGGCCCATGTCGCGCAGTTTTCGCAGCGCCGTGAATACATCGGCTTCCCACCATTCTGCGTGCGCGGCATCGACGCCATTGAGGGCAAGGTTACGCTTGGCGGTTTCCAGCGCCGGCCCCGAGCTGTCGATCGATAGCACCGATTTTGACCCGCCTTGCAAGGCCGCCACGCTCATGCCGCCGGTATAGCAGAAGCAATTGAGCACATCGGCTTCGGCCGAAAGACTGCGCACCAGGGCGCGGTTGTCGCGCTGGTCGAGATAGAAACCGGTCTTGTGGCCGGCGACGATATCGACGGCGATGCGCAAGCCGGTTTCGTTGATGACGACTTCGCCGTCGAGCGCGTCACCCAGAACGAGGCCGTTCCTCGTCGGCAGGCCTTCGAGTTCGCGCACATCGGCGTCGGAACGTTCATATACCGTCTTGGCCCCAGTCGCTTCCTGAATCGCAGCAGCGAGAAAATCGCGGCGCGGCTCCATGCCCGCGGTGAGGATTTGCAGCACCACCACGTCGCCGTAGCGGTCGGCGATGACACCGGGCAAAAAGTCCGACTCGGCGTGGATCAGGCGATAGGCGTCGGTCGATGTCGCAAGCAACTTGCGGCGCTGTACCGCCGCCTGCACGCGCGCCGCAAAAAAAGCGTCGTCGATCACGTCCTTGGCCTCGAAGGTCAACGCGCGCGCGACGATCTGCGAGCGCTCGCTATAGGCGGCACAAGCCAGGAAGCGGCCGTCCTCGGCGAAAATCTCGACGATGTCGCCGGATTTGGCGTCGTCATCGGATTTCACCGCGCCGGAAAACACCCAGGGATGGCGGCGCAGCAGGGATTTTTCGCGGCCAGCCTTCAGAATCATTTTTTTCATCCTGCAATTCTACCTGCCGATGTGATGTCGCCTCGTATAATCGCAATATGAACGACATCGACAATTCCACGCCGTCGGCGCATCCGCATCGACCGATTCGCAGCTTTGTGCTGCGTCAGGGCCGTCAGTCGGTCGCGCAAAGCCGTGCCATGGAAACGCTGGGGCCGCGCTTCCTGTTGCCCTTCGGCAATGCGCTGCTAGACTATCGCGAGGTGTTCGGGCGCACCGCGCCGACGGTGCTGGAAATCGGCTTCGGCATGGGCGAATCGAGTGCGGCGATTGCGGCCGAGTTGCCCGATCAAAACTTTCTCGGTGTGGAAGTGCACACGCCGGGGGTCGGCAGCCTGCTGAAACAAATCGGCGAGCGCGGACTCACCAATGTGCGCATCATCCAGCACGACGCGGTCGAAGTGCTGGCGCGGCAGATTGCGCCGTCTTCGCTGGCGGGCATACACATCTTCTTTCCCGACCCGTGGCCCAAAAAGCGCCACCACAAGCGGCGGCTGATCCAGCCCGGCTTTGTGCACGAGCTGGCCCTGCGCCTGGCGCCGGCTGGATACCTGCACCTCGCCACCGACTGGCAGGAATATGCCGAGCAAATGTTGGCGGTACTGCAGGGGGAAGCGCTGCTCGACAATACCGCCGCCGACTACGCGCCCCGCCCCGCCTACCGGCCGCTGACCAGTTTTGAACGCAAGGGTCTCGCCAAGGGCCACGGCGTCTGGGACCTGCTGTTTCGCAAACGCTGAATCCGAAGCGCCGCCGGCGCAGTATCATCACCACAGCAATACTCTCGTCGCGGAGGTTCCATGGCAGGCCAAACAGTCTCACGCCGTCGCATCTGGTTGAAGCGGGCCGCCGCCCTTGGCCTGTTCGGCCCGGCCGGCATTCACGGTTTGATTCGCGAAGCACTCGCCCGCGGCGACCAACCCATAGTCCAGGGCATTCATAGCCTCTCCGGCAGCGTCACGGTCAACGGGGCGCCGGCAAAAGTGGGCACGCTGGTCAAGCCGGGCGACACCATCGCCACCTCGGCCAGCGGAGGCGCCGTGGTGGTGGTGGGAACGGACGCTTTCATGCTGCGCGAAAATACCCGCATTACATTCACGGCGAGTGCCACGCAACCGGCGCTGGTCGACAATATCCTGATCGCGACCGGCAAGGTGCTATCGGTGTTCGGCAAACGCGAGGGTGGCGGTGCGCAAATTCGTGCGAGGGTTGCCACCATCGGCATCCGCGGCACCGGCTGCTATATCGAATTGCAGGAAAGCCGCACCTATTTCTGCCTGTGCTACGGCACGGCCGTGGTGAGCGGCGGCGGCATGGCGGAGGACAAAGTCATCAATACCAAGCACCACGAAAGCCCGGTGTGGCTGGATGACAGCGGCAGCGTCATGAAAGTCGAAAGCGCCGGTTTCGTCAATCACAACGACGATGAACTGATCTTGCTGGAAAAACTGCAGGGGCGCGAGCCGCCGTTTGTGAAACAAGGGCTGGCCGGCCGTTATTGACTCGCTGCGGCTAGCGCATCGTCGCGTAGTAGATGCGGGTATCGTATTCGAAGGTGATGACGCCGTCCGACTGGTGGGACGCGAAGATATCGCGCGCGCGCGCCATCATCGGCAGGAAGCCGGGTTGATCCGGCGTCGGCGTGTACGAGGAGGAAGCCAGGCGCCCGAGCATGCCCTGCAAATCGAAACGCTGATACGTATCGAAATGCGACTCGGCAAATTCGCCACCGTAGAACCTGCTGAACAGGGCGCGCTCCTGCAGGTTCTTGTGGTTCACTTCGGCGTAATCGTTGGCGTGGTTGGCCAACAGCTCTTCGTAGTCGGCCAGGAACGGCGTGCCGCCGACACGGCGGTCGTTCCAGACCAGCACGGCGAACCCTTCCGGCTTCAGGATGCGTTGGAACTCGGTGCGGGCGCGGGCCTGATCGAACCAGTGAAAGGCCTGGCCCGCCAAGGCAAAATCCATGGCTTGCGCGGGCAGCTTGGTCGCTTCCGCAGTGCCGGCTACGCTGGTGAATCGCGCGAATTCGGCGAGATACTCTTCGCCGGCCGCGCGCATTTCCGCATTCGGCTCGACACCGATGACGGGATTGCCGTTTTCGAGAAAGAGTTTGCTGAGAATGCCGGTGCCGGAACCGATATCGGCGATGACGCTATCGGGTGTCAGGCCACAGCGGTCGGCCAGCAGGTCGATGATTTCGACCGGGTAATGCGGCCGGTACTTGACGTAGTCGGCGACGCGGCTGGAAAAGCGGGTGGTGGAATTCTTTACGGTCATTTCGCAATCGTGAGGGTGATCAAAACCAATTGTCGTGCATGTCGAGGGTGGTCGTGTCCAGCGACTCCAGCAGATTCAGCATCGGCCGCACCTTGGGCAGTTCCCAGCGGATGAAGTATTCGCAGGCTTTCATTTTGCCTCGATAAAAGTCATCGTGGCGCTGCGGTGAATGGGCTGTGGCCAACGCCTGCTCGATCCAGATCCAGGCCATTACGATGTGTCCGAAGGCTTCCAGGTAGACCGAGGCATTGGCGAGCGTCTTGTTGAGGTCGCCCGCGGCGTGCAATTCCCCGGTGACTTCGACCAGGTGATCGAGCAGCACGAATACTTCACCCACCCACTCGGTGAGGTCGCCATCCTCGTCGGCCCGGTGCAGGGACGCTTCGATGCGCGATTGCAGCAGCTTGAACGCCGCACCGTTTTGCATCACCACCTTGCGGCCCAGCAGGTCCAGCGCCTGGATGCCGTGGGCGCCTTCGTGGATGGGATTCAAGC
>CAZCKI010000088.1:0-9574 GCA_964498815.1 uncultured Burkholderiales bacterium | reverse complement strand
GCGAGGCGCCGACGATCTGGAAATCGCCCAGGTCGAAATAGAACATATAGGGCGAAGGATTGATCGACCGCAGCGCGCGATACAGATTGATCGGCGGCGCCTCGAACCGCTGCGAAATACGCTGCGAAATCTGCACTTGCATGATGTCGCCGTCGACGATGTATTGCTGGCAGCGCGCCACCGCCTTGAGAAACGCGGCTTCGCCGATTTCCGACTGCGGAGCGGCCGCCGTGCCGCCCGGTACATATACCGGCAGCGGCGCCTGGCTGCGCAGTCCCAGCCGCAATTCGGTGAGACGCCTGCCCGCGCGGGCAAAGGCATCCGGCTGGGCCGGGTCGGCATAGACGATCAGATGCAGTTTGCCGGAAAGATTGTCGACCACGGCGAGCTCGTCGGACAGCATCAACACGATATCCGGTGTGTCTAGCGGATCGGCTTTCGGCTTGGCGTGCGCCTCGGGTTCCAGCTTGTTTTCGATGTAGCGGACCGTGTCGTAGGAAAAATACCCCGCCAGGCCGCCGGCGAAGCGTAGCGCGCCGGCAATGGGAGCCGCGCGAATGCGCAGGCGGTACTTGTCGACAAAAGCCAACGGATCCTTGACGAACACGTGTTCGACGGTTTCGGCTCCGCCGCCCGATTTCGCCCGCATCACGGCTACGTCGTGGCCGCTCACCTGCAGCCACTCGCGCGCCGGCAGGCCGATGATGGAATAGCGGCCGAAGCGTTCGCCGCCGATCACCGACTCCAATAAATAGGAATGCGGCCGGTTGGCGAGCTTCAGGTAAATGGAAAGGGGCGTATCGAGATCGGCGAAGGTCTCGAGGGTGACGGGAATGCGGTTGTAGCCTTCGGCGGCGAGGCGCCGGAACTCAGCTTCGGTCATGATGTTTCAACAGGGTAGTTGGACAGGGGAAAACGGCAAAAATGGCTCTAACGCCAGTTTTGCCATCGCCACATCCAGACTGCTCTGTCGATATACATCATGATTTCTTGGGGGAAAGGTGGTTTCCGTTTATGACGCCATTCTAACCAATTTCAGCACCGATGGAACGTCGTCGATAAAGGCGTCGCAATCGAGGCCGCGCAGCTCCTGCCCCTCCCGATAGCCGTAGGGCACGATGAATACCGGCGCCCCGGCGGCGCGCGCCGCCTCGGCATCGTTGGCCGAATCGCCGACCATCAGCAATTCGGTGATGGGGCAGTCAAAAAACCCGGCGGCGTGCAGCAGCGGCAGCGGGTGCGGCTTTCTTTCGGGCAGCGTATCGCCGGAAATCGCGATCTCGAAATAGGCCGCCAAGCCCGACTGGGCAAGCAGCGGCTCGGTGAACTGCGCGGCCTTGTTGGTGACGCAGCCGAGCCGGAACCCGCGCTCGCGCAGCGCTTGCAGGCCTTCGACCACCCCTGGGAACGGGCGACTGGTGTCTGCGAAGCAGGCGGCGTAATGCTTCTCGAAATTGGCCACCGCCACCTTGAGCGCGGTCGGACCGACCTCGCCCACGGCGTCCTGCAAGGTTTTGCCGACCAGGTTCGGAATGCCTTTGCCGATAAAGGAGCGGATGCGCTCGTCCGGCAGCGGCGCAAAGCCGAACGCCGCCCGCATGCGGTTGGCGGCGGTGACGATATCGGGGGCGGTATCGAGCAGCGTGCCGTCGAGATCGAACAGGATGGCGCGCAGCGCCAGCGGAAACTTGAATTTCGGCTTGGCGCGAAGACGCACGCGCTTTGGTTCTTCCGGCTTGGCCCCATCCGGCTTGTCGACCTCAACGCCCTCGCCCGGCACATCCATCGCAGCGTCGTCCACCGATTCCAGGCCGGTTGCGGCGGCATGGCCGGCCATCGTCTCCAATGTCTCGCCGTCGGGAAGATGCTCCGCAGGCACGCTCACGCCGGCACCTTGGCGAGTTCCGCGCGCATGGCCTGGATCACCGCGCGATAGTCAGTCGCGCCAAAGATCGCCGAGCCTGCGACAAAGGTATCGGCTCCTGCCGCAGCGATCTCGGCGATGTTGTCGGCCTTGACGCCGCCATCGACTTCCAGCCAGATGGGATTGTCGACCTTGCGGCCGGCGGCGGCGATACGCGCCTTCGCCTCGGTCAGTTTGCGCAACGCGCCAGGGATGAATTTCTGTCCACCGAAGCCCGGGTTCACCGACATGATCAGGATCAGGTCGACCTTGTCCATCACGTGGTCAAGGTAACTCAGCGGTGTGGCCGGATTGAATACCAGTCCCGCCTTGCAACCGCAATCGCGGATCAACGCAAGGGTCCGGTCGATATGGTCGGAGCCCTCCGGATGAAAGCTGATGATGTCGGCGCCGGCCTTGGCGAAATCGGGGACGATGCGATCGACCGGCTTCACCATCAGGTGCACGTCGATCGGCACCTTGCTGCCGTCGGCGCGCTTGGCGTGCGGACGCACCGCCTCGCACACCAGCGGCCCTACCGTGAGGTTGGGCACGAAATGATTGTCCATCACGTCGAAGTGGATCACGTCGGCGCCGGCGTCGATCACGGCGCGCACTTCCTCGCCGAGGCGGGCAAAGTCCGCGGAGAGAATGGAGGGGGCAAGACGGTAAGGTTTCATCGTTGCAATTCTAGCAGTTAGCCATGGGCGGCCGACGCCGGAACAATCGGCATGGGCGCGCGTGTTAGCATCGCGCCATGAGCAAGAAATACGATATTCGCGTCGATGCGCAGTCCTTTTATTTGCCGGACCAGTCGGACGAGGAAAACGACCAGTTTGTATTCGCCTATACCATCAAGATCACCAATAACGGCGAAGTGGCGGCACAATTGGTAAGCCGCCACTGGTACATCGTCGACGCGCTCGATCAGGTCCAGGAGGTGCGCGGCATGGGCGTGATCGGTTCGCAGCCGACCCTGCAGCCGGGCGAAGTTTTCGAATACACCAGCGGCGCTTCCATCGGCACCATTGTCGGCACCATGCACGGCACTTACCAGATGCTGGCAGGGGACGGCACCCGCTTCGATGCCGTCATTCCCGAATTCACCCTTTCCGTGCCGCGGGTATTGCACTAGGGTCTATTGACAACAAAATCATGAGCGCGTTACCCCCAGAAAGTTCGCAGGCAAGGCGCGGCGAGGAAGCGCTGCCCGCAGCACCGCGACGAGCTGCAACGCAGCATGCGGACTTTCTGGGGGATAACCCTCCGGGGCGGGGTGTGGAAGGGCGCATGGCGGCGTTGCGGCCACCTTGTTTGGATCAACCAAACCGCGGTGTCCGCGCCTTGCCCTGCACCCTTCCACACCCCGCCGCGCACATGATTTTATTGTCAACAGACCCTGGGCCCGCTATGCGTCGGGTTCGTCGTCCGCAGGTTTGGCTTCGGATGCGCCCGCACTGTCGCGAGCGGATTTTTTCGGAAACGTCCACCAGACGATGAAAATCGCGACGCCGAAGGCGAGCAACACTTCCAACAAGACCCAAAACATGATTTTCCTTGCGCAAAACGTGATTGCCGGACGGGTCGCACTATGACATCGATGCAAGGCTCGCGCAATTGGTGTTGCGGTCTGGTCACGCTGCTGCTGGCCGCCTGCGCGGCTCCGCCTCCGGAGAAGCCGTTGTCGTGCCCGGTTTGCGCCGATTGCAGCGTATGCGCGCCGATTGCGACGACCACCATCGACACCGCGCCACCGCTGGAAATTCCGCCACCCGACGCCGCCCCCAAGCCGGAACCACGCGGCAAGCTGGTGAGGACTTCCTGGCTGAACCTGCCTAATTGGGGGCGCGAAGACGTCACACCCGCATTGGCGGCGTTCGTGCAAAGTTGCGCGGTACTGGCATCGCGCCCCGAGTGGCGCGAAGTGTGCGCGGAAGCGGCACGGGTGCAAGCTCAGGGTACGCCGGCAGCGACCTTCTTCACCGATCGCTTCGAACCGTTCCAGGTAGTGAACCGCGATGACTCCGACAGCGGCACCATCACCGGCTATTACGAGCCACTGCTGCACGGCAGCCGGGTGCGGACCGGCAAATACAAATACCCGCTATACGCGGCTCCACAAGACCTGATCACGGTCGATCTCGGCGACGTTTATCCCGATCTCAAGAACCGTCGCTTGCGCGGCCGCCTGGTCGGCAACAAACTGGTCCCGTACTGGGATCGCGGCGATATCGAGCGCAGCCACGAATTGTTGCGTGGCCTCGAAATCGTCTGGATCGACAATCCGGTCGAGGTGTTTTTCCTGCACATCCAGGGGTCCGGGCAGGTACTGTTGCCGGGTGGCAGCCGCATTCGCATCGGTTATGCCGACCAGAACGGCCATCCGTTCCGCTCGGTGGCCGGCATGCTGATTCGTCGCGGTGAATTGCGCGCCGAACAGACCACACTGGACGGCATGAAGACCTGGGCGCGCAAACACCCGGCCAAGGTCAGCGCCTACCTGGATGCCAATCCCAGCTACGTGTTTTTTAAGGAATTACCCAACGAGCTGAGCGGCCCGATCGGCACGCTCGGCGTGCCGCTGGCGGCGGAGCGCTCGCTGGCGGTGGATGCCAGGGTGATCCCGCTGGGGGTGCCGGTCTATCTCGCCACCACCTACCCCGGTTCGCCGCGCGACCTGCAACGCCTGATGGTGGCGCAGGACACGGGCGGCGCGATTTTCGGCGGGGTGCGGGCCGATTTTTACTGGGGCTTCGGCGATGCGGCCGGTGCCGAGGCCGGCCGCATGAAGCAGGCGGGACGAATGTGGGTATTGCTGCCCAGGGGCTACGACCCCAATCCCCCGCCGGCCGCGCAAGGCGTAGCCGACAAAGGCAAGCCGTAAATTACTTGACGGCAACCTTGGCGCTTGCTTCGACCAGACGCGCTTCGATGCGCTCCTTGCTGACCGCACCAGGAATGCGTTCGCCGTCTTCAAAAATCAACGTCGGTGTGCCGTTGATGCGCATTTTCTGGCCCAGTGCATAGTTCTTTTCGACCGGGTTCTCGCAAGCGGTCGATGCCACCGGCGGCTTTTCGCGCAGGAGCTGGTCCTGCCAGGCACGCAGCCGGTCGGGCGAACACCAGATCGATTTCGCCTTGTCGGTCGAATCCTCGGCGAGGATCGCGTACGGGAAGATGTAGGCGGTGATGTTGTCCATGCTGTTCAGGTCTTTTTCGAAGCGCTTGCAATAGCCGCAATTGGGATCTTCGAAGACCGCCAGTTGGCGCTGGCCGTTGCCGCGCACCAGCTTGATGGCCTGCTGGAACGGCAGGTCGGCAAATTTCACCGCGAGCAGCTTGTTCATGCGCGCTTCGGTCACGTTGGTGCGGGTCGCCGCATCGATCAAGTTGCCGGTCATCAGGAAATTGACGGCTTCATCGGTATAGACGATTTCGGTGCCGAGGAACACCTCGTAGAGCCCGTACACCGTCTTGGTGACGCGATCGACTTTGACGTCGGGGAACCGCTTCTCGACTTCTTTCTTGACTTCGTCGGTTCCGGCCCAGGTACTGCAGGCCACGCAGGCCAGCAGCGTGGCAATGGCAATTTGGATGAATTTCATGATCGTTCCAGGTTGGGGAAGACTGTGACGGCAACGCCGCCATTTAGTTCATAGCGTAAGCCATAAACGCGCGTTTCAAGAACGGCAGCCGATCAACGGTAGAGAGGCCGGCATTGCGAATCCTGCGGGCGGCGGGCGAGGCTTGCAGGTACAGGGAACGCAGGCGATCGGTGGCTTCGCCCATCGCAAAAACCTGTTCCCGGCGTGCGCGCTCGTACCTGCGCAGCAGGGCCGGATCGCCGACGCCGGACAGCCGGCTTCGTTCGCGCAAAGTCGTCGACAGCGTTTCCGCGTCGCCGAAGCCGAGATTGACCCCCTGCCCCGCGAGCGGATGAATGGCGTGGGCCGCGTCGCCGATCAGCACCAGCGAACTCTGCGACCAGTGGTGGGCGATTTGCCGCCGCAACGGGAACCGCGCCAGCGGAGATGCCATCGTCAGGCGCCCGAGCCGGTTGCCGCCGGCCTCGGCAACCGCTGCCGCGAATGCGCCTTGGTCGAGCGCCACCAAGGCGTCCGCGCGCTGCCGTTCCACCGACCAGACCAGCGAAATCTGCCCCTCCGGCATCGGCAGCCACGCCAGCACCGAATCGGCGAGGAACCACTGGCGGGCAACATGCCGGTGGGCTTGCTCGCAATGGAAATTCGCGACCAATGCGTCGCTTTGGTAATCCTTGTCGTCGACACCTATGGCGGCACTCTCGCGGACTCGTGAGCGCGCACCGTCGGCGCCGACCAGCAAATCGGCCGCGATGGTTTCGCCGTTGTCGAGCCGGGCTTGCGGTTGCGGCCCGCTGCAGTCGAGCGCCGCCAACGCCGCACCCTGCCGGCGCGAAAGTCGCTCTCCCGCCACGTCTGCCGCAGCGTGCAACGCGCGCATCAGCGCGCTGTGCTCGACGATGCAAGCCAGCGACGCCGCATGGCGGAAATGGAGGGCGCCGTCGTCGTCGCCGAAAACCTCCATGGCATCGACCGCCGCAGTGCGCGCGCGATCGATATTCGGCCAGACCCCGAGGCTTTGTAAAAAGCGCATCGAGGCGGGCGACAGGGCATAGACGCGATGATCGAACTTGCCTGGCGCAGGGACTGCGGGGACGTTCTCGCGATCGATAACCGTTACGTGCGCATTGACAAGGCTAGTCGCAGACAGCGCAAATGACAGACCCACCGGCCCGCCACCGACCACGACGATTTCCGCAACGCCGCTCATTCTGCCGACCCGAACAACATGCGCGCCGCCAGCGCCCTGCGCGCGAACGGCAGCATATCAATGGCGGCGAGCGCGAACCCACGTGGCCCACGCAGCAGCGGCAGGTCGTTGTCGAAGGCGCTCACCAGGAAATCGGTAAACCCGACCGTCCGCTGCACGTCGGCGCTACGCGCCATCGCGTATCGGCGCAAGCCGGCGGCGAGGTCCTGGTCTGCGCCGGCGGCCAGTTGCGCGGACAATTCGGCCGCATCGCGCAAACCCAGATTGAAGCCCTGCCCGGCGATCGGATGCAGGGCTTGCGCCGCGTTGCCGATCACGGCCACCCGGCCGGCAACCGGCGAGGAAACGGTACGCAGCTTGAGCGGAAACGAGCGGCGCTGGGTCAGCGACAAAACCTTCCCGGCGCGACCGCCAAAATGCTCCTGGAAATCGCGGCGGCACGCCGCCTCGTCCTGCGACATGCGCGCGGCGATCTTGTCTGGCGTATCCACCCACACCATCGAAAAGTGGCCGCCAGCGCCGTTCGGCAATAGCGCGGCGGGGCCGTCGGCGGTGAAGCGTTCATAGGCGATGTTGCGATGGGGCTGATCGCATTCGATGTGGCCGAGCAGCGCGCTCTGCGCATAATCCTTTTCGTGCGTCACGATCGCCGGCACCTTGCCGAGATTGGCGCCGCCATCGGCCATTACAACGGCACCGGCCGGCGATTGTCGCGACCGACCATCCTGCAGATAACTCACCGTGACAGCATTGCTTTCCTGCGCGATGGTTTGCACCACGGCGCCGCGTTGCACGCTGACGCCCGCGGCTTCGAGCGCGTCGTCCAGCAACGATTGCAATACCGCGTAGGAAACGACATAGCCCAGCGCCGGCACCCTGGCGTCGTCGCGCGACAGTCGCACCCGGCCGAAGCCGCCTTTTTGCGAGGAGTGCACGGTATGAATTTCGGTCACCCCGGCATCCGGCCATTTGATGCCGGCGCGTTGCAAAATCTCGCGGCTGCCGTGCGAAAGCGCCAGAGTGCGGGTTTCGCGCGAGGGACCCTCGCGCGCTTCGAGTACGGTGACGGCCAGCCCCAGCCGCGCCGCCAGCAACGCAAACGCGGCGCCGACCGGCCCCGCGCCGATCACCAGGACGCCATTTGCGTTCATGCTCGCTGGAATCTCTCGGCGTTTACAATCCGCAGGCCGCTTCGACATCCTTGACCGTCTTGGGACACGATGCCGTCAGGTTGACGCTATCCTTGGCCGTGATCAGGAGGTCGTCTTCGATGCGCACACCGATATCGCGGAAATGCTTGGGCACGTTATCGGCCGGGCGGATGTAGATGCCCGGCTCGACGGTGAGCACCATGCCCGCCTCCAGCGGCACCCATTTGCCGTCGCGCTTGCGGTAGTCGCCGGCGTCGTGCACGTCGAGGCCCAGCCAGTGGCCGGCGCGGTGCATGTAAAACTGTTTGTGGGTTTCTTTTTCCAGCACGCTCGCAAGCGACCCCTTGCAAAGCTTCAGGTCGATGAGGCCCTGCGCCAGCACTTCGTTGGCGACCTCGTGGTAGCGGCCGAACGGGGTACCCGGTTTCAGCACGGCTATGCAGGCAAGTTGCGCGGCCAGCACCAATTCGTAAATATCTTTTTGCGGGCCACTGAATTTGGCACCGACCGGAAAGGTGCGGGTGATGTCGGCGGCGTAGCTTTCCAGTTCGCAACCGGCGTCGATCAGCAACAGGTCACCCTTTTTGATGGGGGCCGTATTCTCGCGATAGTGCAGCACGCAGGCGTTGGCGCCAGCCGCGACGATGGAACCGTACGCTGGCTGGCGCGCGCCGTTCTGGATGAACTCGTGCAGCAACTCGGCCTCGACCTGGTATTCGTGCATGCCGGGTTTGGCGACGCGCATGGCGCGCGCGTGCGCATCCGAGGAAATCCTGCCGGCGCGCCGCATGATGGCGATTTCGGTCGCATCCTTGATGAGCCGCATATTGCCCAGGTCCGCACGCACGTCGCGCAGTTCGGCAGGCGCGCTGATGCCTTGCCGCACGCGCGAGCGCACCACGTTCAGCCAGCCGGTTACGCGCCGGTCCCAGGTCGAGTCGACGCCGACGGGAGTGTGGATGACGCCGGTATCGGCCATCAGTTCCGGAATGCACTGGTCAAGCTCGGATATCGGCCGCGCCTCGTCGAATGCAAAGGCCTCGCGCGCCAGCGCCGGACCGAAGCGAAAGCCGTCCCAGATTTCGCGTTCGATATTCTTGTCGCGGCAAAACAGGATGGTGCGCGGCTTCTTGCCCAACACCATGGCGAGCACCGCTTCGGGTTCGCGAAAGCCGGTCAGGTAATAAAAATAGCTGTCCCAACGGTAATCGTAGTGCGCATCGGCGTTGCGCGCGCGTTCGCGCGCGGTCGGCAGCAGCAACAAGCCTTCCTTGAGCACCTTGTTGGCCCGGACACGGCGGGCAACGTGGGGTTTGATGTCCGGAACGACGACGGGGATCGGCAGCGATTCGCGTTTCATGGCAGCGAGCTCACGGGAGTGTGCGGGAGCCATATTGTACGCCGGGCGAGCGCGGCGAGAATTGTCTGCGGGCACTCGGCCGCGAGCCGATCAGCCCGCCAGCGCAGCTCTCAAATCCTGCAACTGGCGCTCGGTACCAAGGTTTTCCCAGAGGCCGGCATAGACCTCCGCTCCCACTCTGCGCTCGCTCATCCACTGGCGGAACAGGGGCAGCAGCGCGAACGGCTGGTCGCGCGGCAGGCCGTCGAACAACCGCGCCCGGAAAACAGCCAGGCTCGCCCAACTGAAGGTCTCTGCTCCCGGCCCGGCACCTTCGACCACACCATTCTCGACGATTGCCGCACCGAG
>CAZCKI010000087.1:0-9592 GCA_964498815.1 uncultured Burkholderiales bacterium | reverse complement strand
GATCGGTGCCGTCTTCGAACAGCACGTAGACAAAGGAATCGCCGAAAAAGGAGAAACCGCGCACCGTCTTCACCCCCGGCACCGACAGCATCGTGGTGGTCAACGGATAGGTGATCTGGTTTTCGACGATCTGCGGCGCCTGCCCGGGGTAGCTGGTGCGGATGATGACCTGCACATCGGAAAGATCGGGCAAGGCATCGAGCGGCGTCTTGCCGACCGACCAGACACCCCATGCGGCGACGATCACCGTCGCCAGCAGGACCAGGAAGCGGTTGCCGATCGACCAGCGGATGAAGTTGGCGATCATTTTTTGATCCCTGCGGGCGGTGTTGATTTCATTGCGGCGATCGGCTCGATATGAACCAATGCAAATTCACCCTGTGGCGTCATAAGCACGTCGAACGCCACCTTGTTGCCGACCTTGATGCCGGTCGGCAAGCCCGTCTTCGGCACGAGGTAGTCCATCGTCATGGCGCCCATTTGCAGGCTGGCAATCGGACCGTGCGAGAGGGTCACGCTGGTTTTGCCGATCTTCTCGACGACGCCTTCACCTTTGTGCAAAGTTTCGGCGGGGGCCGGAGCAGCTCCCATGCGATCGCCGCTGGTCTTGAGGCTGGCCTCGGAGTCGATCATGAATTGTCCGGACAGCACCACTTTTGTTCCCTTGCTGAGACCGCGGCGGATTTCGGTCATGCCGGCGGATTCAGCGCCGATCTCGACATCGGTCGGCGTGAATTGCTGGGCGCCGTCGCCACCCTTGGCGGCGACGATCACCACATTGCGTTTGCCGGTCAGGATCACCGCCTCGGACGGAACCAGCAGCACGTCGGCGTGGTGCGCTCCCGTCACGCTGATACTGGCGAACATGCCGGGCGCCAAATGTCCGTTAGAGTTGGCGATTTCGATTCTTGCTTTGAGGGTACGCGTGCCGCTGTTGACTTCCGGCAGCAGGGCGCCCACCCGGCCTTTGAAAATTTCGCCGGGATAGGCAGGTACGCTGGCTTCCACGGCGCTGCCAACGGTGAGGCCCGCCAATTGCGATTCCGGAACGTCGGCATTGATCCACACCGTGGCAAGCCCGTTGATGCGAAACAGCATGGTTCCCGGTGCCACCGCCATGCCTTCCCGCACTGCCAGTTCGCCGATCACGCCGGAAATGGGTGCGAGCAAGGTGATGCGCGGCCGCACCTTGCCGTCGGCTTCGATGGCTGCCACGGTAGTTTCCGCCATACCGAGCAGGATCAGGCGCTGGCGCGCCGCCTGGCGCAGTGCGTCATTGGCCTGCGGGCTCTTTTTCAAGGCGAGGAACTCTTCCTGTGCGGCCACCCAGTCGGGGGCCAGGACTTCCGCTAGCGGCTGGCCGCTCTTGACTGGGTCGAGCGGGGCGCGAACGAACAGCCTTTCGACATAGCCATTGACGCGCGCCTGCACCAACGCCACTGCTCGTTCGTCGAAGGCGACTGCGCCGACCAGTTGCGGTCCGTTGGCGATGCTGCCTTCTGTGACTTCGCCGATGCGCACACCGAGATTCTGCGTGGTGCGTGCATTGATTCGCACCGAGCCGCTGTCGGCGCCGTCGTCGCGATAGACCGGCACCAACATCATGTCCATGAACGGCGACTTGCCGGGCTTATCGAACTTTTGCTGCGGGTACATGGGGTCGTAGTAGTAAAGTGGCTTCTTGTCGTCCGCTGCCGGCGCTCCTGCAGCGACCTGTGCAGAGGTGCCCGTGCCGGCGCGCTGCGTGGCGAACCAATAGCCGCCGACTAGTCCGATGGCGAGCGCGATGAAAGTAGTGGTTGCAATGAGTGCGGTTCTGTTCATTTCGATTCCTTCGTGTCGGGCAGCAGGCCATTCAAGGACGCCCAGCCGCGTGCCAGGTCGGCTTCCGCCTGCAACTGATTCATGCGTGTTTCGATTTCGCCTTTGCGCGCCTCGAGCACCGGCGCTAGGTCGAGCTTGCCGCCGCTATAGGCGGCCAGCGCGGCCTGGCTGCGGTCCCTGGCGAGCGGCAGCAGATCGCTCGCATAGCGCAGCAGGCGTGCCTTGGCGGCCTCCCAGTCGGCGAGCATGTTTTCGATTTCCGCCGCATGCACGCGCTTGGCGTCTTCGGCCTGCGCCCGCACCTGTTCGGCCAGCGCCAGCTTGCCGGCAATTGCGGGGTCCTGGCGGCGGCTCTGGAATATCGGCAGGTCGATGCGCACACTGACCGACAACATATTGGAGAACTCGGGACCGCGCTGCTGATAACCGACTTCCAGGCTCCAATCGGGATGCTTGGCCGCCTCGGCCTGCTTCACCTCGCTGTCCGCCATCGCCTGCAGCGGGGCAAACATCGCCAAGTGCGGGTGGGTCTCGAGATTGCCGGTCAATTCCTGGTGGCGGTGCGCCAGTTGATCGAATGCCGGTGCGGCGGCCAGCGGCTGTCTTGCGGCCGGGCCAATCCAGCGCGCCAGGTTGGCCTGCGCGCGCGCGACCAGCCTTTCGGCATCGACGATACGGTCGGCCAGTTGCGCTACCGCCAGCCGGGCGGCGAACGGATCGCCGGCCTGCCCCTTGCCGCCCGCCAGGGTCGCCTGCGCCGCGCTCACTTGCAGCTCGCCCTCACGGGCCAATTCTTTCAGCAAGTCGAGTTGGCGCTCGGCAAAATAGCGCTCGATCCAGGCGAGAGCAACGTCGCGCTTCAGGTTCAGCTTGCTCACCGACAGGAGGGCGGCTTCCTTGCCGGCCTCGGCCTCGGCACGCCGGGTGCGCAGCGCGAGCTTTTCGTCGCGGGTGAATTCCTGCATGAAGCCGATGCGGCGCATGGTCATGAAGTCGCGCGTCAGGTTGAATCGGTCGGCGCCGTCGACGGGCAGGTTGTCGATGCCGACGATCAGCTTCGGATCGGCCTGCTGGCCGGCGCCGATGGTGGCCTGTTCGGCTGCGCGCAGGACGGCGGCTTGCGCATCGATCTGGGGCGCGTCGTGTGCGGCGAGGCGCTGTGCCTCGGCAAGCGACAGCGGCGTGGCGGCGTGAACCGCCGACACGGCGGCAAGCGCAACGATGCAAAGACGAGTGATGAGGAAATTCATGTGCTACCTCCGGACAGAACGGCAATTCGCCCGGCTCCAGCGGAGTCAGGCCGTCACGGCAGGCAGGCGGTCAAATGCGGAAACAGCAGTTGCGGATGGCGAGGGGAGGTGAGGTGCTGTGGAAGAGGTCGATGCCAATTGGCGTCGCCGATTGCATGTCCTGCGTGGCCGCAGGCACGATCACAGCGTAGGCAGCGACAAAATCCGCAACCGTCGCCAGGGCAGAGGCATCGCCCGAGGATTGCTGTCCATGCTGGCAATGCGCCTGGCACAGGCCGCGATTTGTGTCGCCTGCCTGATGGTGGCAAGGCGGTTCCGCGGACTCGCCGCTGCTTGCTTGCGCGGCGCCGCCAAACATTACCGGGCAGGCGTAGGCGGACACCGCAATTTGGGAAAAGAGCAGTCCCAGTATGGCGGTGGCGGCGGCAAGCTTTCTGGCGAGGCGTGGCAGCATCATGCAATGATTGTATGCCAAGGCAGCCTTCTTTGCTTGACCCAGCGCAAGCATGGCAGCTGCGCGACGATGCGGCCGCCTGTGCGAAAATCCATGAATTGCCCGCCGGTCTCCCGTGTCGAAACCCATTCACCACTCCCATGGCCAATGAAAATTCAATTTGATCGTTTTTACCGTTACGAAGAATTCACCCAACTGCTGCGTGACTTCGTCAAGGCCTACCCCGAGCTGTTGGCGATGGAAAGTATCGGCAAGAGTTTCGAGGGCCGCGACATCTGGGTGATCACCGCCACCAATCAAAAGACCGGCCCGGCCGCGGACAAGCCCGCCTACTGGGTGGACGCCAATATCCACGCCAGCGAATTGGCCGGCGGCGTAGCGGCAACGTACTTGATCGACACCCTGACCAGGAATTACGGCAAACGAGACGACATCACCCGCTGCCTCGATACCCGCGTCATGTACATCTGCCCGCGCATCAATCCGGACGGCGCCGAGTGGGCGATGCGCGATACACCGAAAATCGTGCGTTCTTCGACGCGTCCCTATCCCTACGACGAAGAGCCGATCGACGGGCTCGATATCGAGGACGTGGACGGTGACGGCCGCATCCTGTCGATGCGCATCGCCGATGCCAACGGCAACTGGAAGTGCCACCCGACCGAACCACGCCTGATGGTACCGCGCGAACCCGACGAATACGGCGGCCACTATTATCGCTTGTTGCCGGAAGGATCGGTGCGCGACTACGACGGCTATACCATCAAGGTCAACAAGGATAAACAGGGGCTCGATCTCAATCGCAATTTTCCGGCAGGCTGGCGGCAGGAGCACGATCAGGTCGGCGCGGGCCCGTACCCGACCTCCGAGCCGGAAGTGCGCGCGGTGGTGCACTTCATCACCCACCACGGCAATATCACCGGCGGCTTGTCGTTTCACACCTGGAGCGGCGTGCTGCTGCGGCCGTTTTCGACGCAACCGGACGACGAGCTGCCGGCCGAGGATTTGTGGGCGTATCAAAGGCAGGGCGAAAAAGGTACCACCATCACCGGCTACCCCAACATCAGCGTGTACCACGAGTTTCGCTACCACCCGAGGGAGGTGATCAGCGGCACCTTCGACTGGATCTACGAGCACCTCGGCCTCTACGAATGGACCATCGAGATCTGGTGTCCGATGCGCGAGGCCGGCATAAAGGATTACAAATACATCGACTGGTTCCGCAGCCATCCGGTCGAAGATGACCTGAAAATGCTCGCCTGGGCCGACCAGGAGTTGCAGGGCAAGGGCTACATCGACTGGTACAAGTTCCAGCACCCGCAGCTGGGTGAGGTCGAAATCGGCGGCTGGAACAAGATCTACGCTTTTCGCAATCCGCCGCCGCACCTGCTGGAAAAGGAAGTCGCCAAGTTTCCGGACTGGCTGATTTCCAACACCATGATTTCACCCAAGCTGGAACTGGTCGAAGCCAAGGCCGAAAAGGTCGGCGCGGACACGCATCGCATCACCCTGGCGGTGCAAAACACCGGTTACCTGCCGTCCTACGTTTCCAAGCGCGCGCTGGCGCGCAAGCAATCGCGCGGGGTGGTGGCGGACATCAGCCTGCCGGCCGGCGCCGAGCTGGTGTCGGGCAAGGCGCGCGAAATGCTGGGCGAAGTAGAGGGTCGCGCCTATAAACACACGCTGATGAGTTTTTGGACCGACACTTCGCCGACCGCCGACCGCGTGGTGTGCGAATGGGTCGTGAAGGGCAAGGGCGAGGTCGGTATCGTTGCCCGTCACGAAAAAGCGGGCGCCGTCAAGGCAACGCTAACGATGAAATGATCGCCGATCGATCATCACCGCGTACCTGTGGGTGAAAGGCGCCGGCGACGGCAAGCCCTTCGACTACAGGTTGTGGTTCAGCGATGTGTACAAATTGACACCGGGTGGCTGGCGCTACGTTTTTGGCCAGGCATCGATCCCGGTGCCCGACGCAAAATGAACACGCGGCGCAGCAATCAATCGAATTGATGCTTGAATTTGGCCAGTTCTTCGGTCAGGCGCGTCACTTCGCGGCGCAAATCGGCAACTTCCGATTCCAGTCTGGTGAGGCGGTCATCGGCGGGCGCCTCGATCACGGCGCCGTCTTCCGCGCCGATGCCGGCCGCGTGTGCCATGCGCTCTATCGCCATTTCACCGCTGAGCAGGTGACTCCAGCGCGCCTCTTTGGTGCCGGGCGCACGCGGTAATTGCACCACCAGCGGCGGCTCTTCGCCGGCCAGGTCCTGCAAGGAGCGTTCCACGCTGTCGACCGAGGCGAACGGATACATGCGCGCGGTGCGACCGCGCAATTCGCCGCAGGTCTGCGGCCCGCGGATCAACAGGAGCATGAGCAGGCTCAGTTTCGCGTCGTCCAGAGCAAACACTTCGCGCAGCATGTGCTGGTACTTCGCCACCCGGCTGCCTGCCGGATAGTAGGTTTGCGCCAGGTGATTGTCCTGTAATCGTTTCAGGCAGGCGCCGACGGACTCTTCGCCGAGGCTCATCACCGGCTCGCGGTTGCTCAACTGGTTGCAGGCATTGACGACGGCGTTGAGCGACAAGGGGTAGACATCCGGCGTCAGGAACGCCTTTTCGGCCAGGACGCCCAGCACTCGCGCCTCGAACGCGCTCAGGTTGAATTCGATCATCTGAGGACAGTAAGTTTCGCCGGGCCGGCAGTCAATCCGCGCCGCCGAACGGTCGCGCCGGGATGCGCGAAAGCGGTGCTGCTAGGCCCGCGACGGGAAGACAGGGTTGAGGGCCGGCGACGACTTCGGCAGGCGCACAAGGCCGGGGGAGATGGCATTTCCGCGCCAGCTTGGGGTCGATTGCCAGTTCGGCAGCGGCGTTGCCTCGGCCGCAGCGGGGCGGAATGAGGCCCAGCCGGCCAATTCCAGCGCCACCCATAACAGCATCGCCGCCGTTCCCGTGCCGCCCATCATCCACCAATGTCGCCAAGCCATCTTCGCCTCCCCATTGCGCGCCGCCGATCGCGGCATGGGGGCAATATGACAGGCCAATTTCAAGCGAATTTCGAGACATTGTGAAGATTGCCGCTGTTTTTCCGGAAATCGGGGCCACCGGCGTTTCAATTGCTTACATTATTTGTGCGTACGACAACCAACCATTTCCCTCTGCGGGCCGTCTGAAGGAACGGGGCCGCAATCCACCGGCCAGCCGGGCAACACGTAGAATAGCGGACTGGCATTACCAGCCGTTGCCGATCCCTGTGCGGACCGGAAGGAGGGCTGCTTGACGTTTACAAGGACCGTACTTCGATGTCGACATCATCCAACGCATTTGTGCGCTTCTGGCAGGGACTGCCGGGCTGGGGGAAAATCGTTTTACCGTTGCTCATCCTCGCCCTCATCGGCGGCGGTGCCTGGTACGTTTTCAAAACTGGCGGCGACGCCGGCACAGGCAATGGCAAGGACACCGCCAAGGCGGGTCCGCCCGGCAAGGGTGGCCGTTTTGGCAACGATCCCAACCGCCAGCAACCGGTGGCCGCCGCCGCCGCGCGCACGGCGGATATCAATGTGGTGCAGACGGCACTGGGAACGGTCGCCGCGCTAAAAATCGCCACTGTGAAAGCGCGGGTCGACGGTCTTTTGCAGGACGTCAGTTTCCGCGAAGGGCAGATCGTCCAGGCCGGCGACGTGCTGGCGGAAATCGATGCGCAACCTTTCAAAGTCGCGTTGTCGCAGGTGGAAGGACAACTGGCCCGCGACCAGGCGCAACTCGCCAACGCGCGCCTCGACCTGGAGCGCTATCGCACCTTGCTCGAACAGGATTCGGTATCCAAGCAGCAGCTCGACAGCCAGGACGCGCTGGTGCGCCAGTTCGAAGGAACGGTGAAAATCGACCAGGCGCAGGTGGACAACGCCAAGCTGAACCTGGGCTATACCAAGGTGACCGCGCCGATCTCGGGGCGGCTGGGGCTGCGCGTGGTGGACCCGGGCAATATCGTCCATTCCAGCGATGCGGCCGGATTGGTGGTCATTACCCAGGTCGATCCGATCACGGTGATATTCCCGATCCCGCAGGACAATCTGCAGCGGGTATTGAAACAACTGAAGGCCGGCGAGCGGCTGGCGGTCGATGCCTGGGATCGCGAGCAGAAAAACAGGCTGGCCTCCGGTTTCCTGCTCAGCGTCGATAACCAGATCGATACCACCACCGGCACGGTGAAACTGAAAGCGCAGTTTCCCAACCCGGACGGACTATTGTTTCCCAATCAGTTCGTCAACGTGAAGATGGTCGTGGACGTAAAGAGGGACGCGACGGTGATCCCCCTGGCAGCCATCCAGCGCGGCGCGGCCGGCACCATCGTCTATGTCATCAAGGACGATAAAACCACCACCACGCGGCCGGTGGTGATGGGGCCGAGCGAGAACGACAACGTTGCCATCGAATCGGGACTGGCCGTTGGTGAAATGGTGGTGACGGATGGCGTGGACCGACTGCGCGAAGGCGCCAAGGTGGAAGTGACTGCTACATTCGTGCCCAAGGTGCGTGCGCCCGGCGAAGGCAAGCGCGGCCAGTGGGGCGGCAAAGGTGGTCCCAATGGACCACCGGCGGCGCCCGCTGCCGGCGGCAAGCCGGGAGAAGCCGCGGTGGTAGCGCCTGCACCGGCCAATGCGGCGACTGCACCGGCGGCGCCGGAAGGTGGACGCCAGGGCGGCTGGGGCGGCATGACCGACGAGCAAAAGGCGGTGATCCGCAAGAAAATGGAAGGCATGAGCGACGAGCAGAAGGCGGAGTTTCGCAAGAAGATGCAGGAGCGCCGCCAGCAACAGGGCCAGTAACGGCGGGCTGCACACATGAACCCTTCACGCCTCTTTATCCAGCGGCCGGTCGCCACCTCCTTGCTGATGGTGGCGATCATGATCGCCGGGTTTCTCGGCTACCGGCAATTGCCCTTGTCGGCGTTGCCGGAAGTCGATTACCCGACCATCCAGGTCATTACGCTCTATCCCGGCGCCAGCCCCGATGTCATCACCTCCGGCATCACCGCGCCGTTGGAGCGCCAGTTCGGCCAGATGCCAGGATTGAAGCAAATGTCCTCGACCAGTTCCGGCGGGGCATCGGTCATCACGCTGCAGTTCGACCTGTCGCTTTCGCTGGACGTGGCCGAGCAGCAGGTGCAGGCATCGATCAACGCCGGCGGCAACCTGTTGCCGACCGATCTGCCGGCGCCGCCGATCTACAACAAGGTCAACCCGGCCGATGCGCCGATCTTGACGCTCGGCATCACCTCCAAGACCATGCAGATGCCACAGGTGCAAAACATGGTCGATACCCGCATTGCGCAGAAGATTTCGCAGTTGCCTGGAGTGGGCCTGGTCACATTGTCGGGGGGGCAACGCCCGGCCGTGCGCGTGCAGATCAACCCCAAGGCTCTCGCCGCGACCGGCATGAGCATGGACGACGTGCGCAACTCCATTGCGACGGCCAACGTCAACCAGGCCAAGGGCAGCTTCGACGGTCCCGCGCGCGCCTATACCATCGATGCCAACGACCAGTTGCGATCCGCGGCCGAATACAAGAATATCGTGATCGCCTACCGCGCCGGCGCGCCGATCATGCTCTCGGATGTCGCCGACGTGATCGAGGACGCCGAGAACATCAAACTCGCCGCCTGGATGAACGATACGCCGGCGATCATTCTCAATATCCAGCGCCAACCCGGCGCCAATGTGATCGAAGTGGTCGACCGCGTAAAGCAAATGCTGCCAGCCCTGACCGCGACATTGCCGGCGTCGGTCGACATCAAGGTGTTGACCGACCGCACCGTGACCATCCGCGCGTCGGTTCGCGATGTGCAGTTCGAATTGATGCTGGCGGTGGCGCTGGTGGTGATGGTGATTTTCGTGTTCCTGCGCAATGTGTCGGCCACCATCATTCCCAGCGTGGCGGTGCCGCTGTCGCTGGTCGGCACTTTCGGCGTCATGTATCTCGCCGATTTCTCGATCAACAACCTGTCGCTGATGGCGCTCACCATCGCCACCGGCCTCGTGGTCGACGACGCGAGCGTCATGCT
>CAZCKI010000086.1:0-9676 GCA_964498815.1 uncultured Burkholderiales bacterium | reverse complement strand
CGAAATTGGTGACACAGAATAATTTTCCGAGGGTGCTACCGGACATTTTCGTTTCGCGACTGGAGTGGCGGATGAGCGGGAAAGTCTATCACGCCCCCGGCGACCGGCCGGCATGCGGACGCCACCGGTCACGCCCTGCGACGACCGTTCGCGCGCCCGAATAGACTTTTCGTCGCATCCTGCACGACCGATCCTTTGTGGAAAGGCACACTGCGCCGATTCTTCCACCACTGAACTTCACCATGAAAAAACTGATTGCCCTTTTGCTGGTTTCCCTGTCTGCCGCAGGCCAGAGCTTCGTCGTATCCCCCGCCGGCAAGGTCCTGGCCGGCGACCCCTTCTCGGTGCGCTTGCAAGGACTTCCCGCCAACGCCGAAATCAAGGTCAGCGCCGAGCGGCCGGTATCCGGCTACGGTCCTGCCGCCGGCAAACGCAGCGTCTACCACGCCGAAGCCAGCTTCCAGTCCGACGCCCAAGGCAATCTGGACCTTGCCAGCGCGAAGCCGCGTTCCGGCAGCTACCGCCGTGCCGACCTGCGCGGCCTGCTGTGGTCCATGGTTCCCACCAAAAATGAAGCGCCCGCCGATTGGAAGTCGGAAGAGGTGCGCTACCTTGCACAGGCGGCCGATGGCAAGACGCTGGCCACCGCATCGCTGACCTTTGTGTCCTCGCTCCCGGAAGTAAAAACGGAAAAGGTGGATAAATTTCCCGGCGCCGTATTCGCCGCCTTGCCCGGCAAGGAGCGTCGTCCGGCGCTGATTCTGCTCGGCGGCTCCGAAGGCGGCAGTTTGATCGCGCGCAGTGCGGCACCGTGGGCCTCGCTGGGTTTCGCCGTGCTGGCCCTGCCCTATTATTCGCCGCCGAATTGGCAAAGTCAGGTCAGTGATTTACCCGGCCTTCCTGCTGCCTTCGCCGATATCCCTGTCGATCGATTGAACGAGGCGCGTGCATGGCTGCAAGCGCGCGACGATGTGGACGGCGAGCGCATCGGCTTGCACGGCACTTCGAAAGGCGCCGAGTACGCCCTGATCGCCGCCAGCCGGCTCCCCTGGATCAAGAGCGTGGTCGCGGTGGTTCCTTCCGACGTGGTATGGGAAGGCTGGGGCTCCGGAGTAGAACCGGGCATGCGCTCTTCATTCAGCTTCGAAGGCAAACCCCTGCCCTTCGTCCCCTACCAGGATTTTGCCGAGGAACTGCAAGGCTTCCAGACCGGCACGCCGGTGCATTTGCGCCGTCCACAGGACAAGGGGCGCGCGGCGCATCCGGCTGCGGCAGTCGCGGCGCGCATTCGCGTCGAGAATTTCAAGGGTCCACTGATGGTGATCGGCGGACAGGACGATCAGGTGTGGGCATCCGGCATGATGGCGCAAAACATCGCCGAACGTCGCGTCGAAGCCGGACTGGAAACGGTCTCGCTCATATACAGCGATGCCGGCCACTTCCTCAGTGCGCAGGGTATCTCGCCGACGACCCAATACGAGTTTTCCCCCAGCAGGGGCGGTGGCACGCCGGAAGGCAATGCCCGCGCGCAGGCAGAAGCCTGGGCGGCCAGCGTGGCGTTCCTGAAACGGACCTTGGGAGTCAAATAATGCGCAGCGCGGGAGCGAAGCTTGCTTTGCTCCCGTGCTGCCGGCCCCACGCCACTTCCGCCACTTCCTATTGCCGGTCTTGCTCGTCTTTTCGCTCGCCGGCATTCAGATCGCGGCCCAGTCGCATTGCCATCCAAGCCAGCAAAGCGACGCCGCCGACCAGCAACAGCCACAGTGCCAGGCGCTTGACTTGGCTTTGATCGATATCGAACCCGGTCGATGTCGTGGCGAGTACAGTTGTTGCGTCCGCGCTGGTCGACACCGACGCCACCGGCAACGACTCTTCGCTGCCGGACCGGTAGCCGGGGATCAGCGCCGGTAATTCGAGCGCGGTACGCTGGGCGCGGTCGTTACCGAAAGCCAGCGAAAACGGACCCTTGCCACGGGCAACGAAAGCAATCTGGCCCGGATTCCAGCTGATTTCCAGCTTCGGCAAAGCGCCGCCCAGACCCCCGCTGCGGTTATCGATGCGCGCAAGCCAGTAGCGCTCGCCATATGCCGTCACTGCCGTGGCCGGGGAAACCAATTCCTTGCCGTCGCGGTTCAGTCGATAAAAGGTACCGTTGCCGATACTGCGCCACGCCGCTTTTCCCTCTGTGCGTACCAGCAATTGGGTCGGCGCCAGCGTATTCGCATCCGGCAGCAGCAGACGTGCCCGTTCCACCGGCAATCTTGCCGCGGTATCGAATACATACTCCCCGGTCTTTTCGCCCGCTGTGGCGGCGATGACCATGGTTTCGGTCGGCGGCGCACGGCCCGACTCGATCGCTTCCGCTGAAACACTGTTCAGCGGAAAGGCGTTCCTGTCCCAACTGAGCCGCAGATACTTGGCGCGGGTTGGTGCAAAGTCGACTCGCTGTTGCTGCAGGCGCTGGCCGGCGAATTCGAGATCGATCAGCGTGCCGTCGGCGATGTGCTGCCAATTCTTCAAGTCGTCGCTAGCCTCGATTCGCACCCTGCCTTCTCGCGTGTCGGGTCCCGCCGCCCAATCGAACTGCAGGGCGCGCATCGGCAGGCCCAGTTTGCTGGCGTCCAGCACATAGCTTTTCAATCGGCCGGCCGCGGGCTTGGCCACGCCACCTGAATGCAAAGTCAGCAAGGTGCCATCCGCCTGCTGCCTGATTTGCAGGTCCACCCCTCCCAAGGCATTGGGCGCGCTGGGCGTCTCGTACAGAGGAAACATCGGCAAGCGGGTCAGCGAGCGCTGTTCCGTGTCGCTGCGGGGCGGCCCGTATAACGCAAAGGGAACACGTTCACCTGCCGCGTTGATGACCCGCAGGTCCCGCAAGTCGGCGAAGGCCACGCCGCGATACACCGCCAGCGGCACCGCCATGCGGTAGATGCCCTCACTACCGGTGCCGGACAGTGGCAGCCGGCCGGCGAACTGCTCGATGCGTTCCTCCTCCGCCGCAACCGCCAGCGTGGAGCAGAGTGCCCAACAAAGCGCCAGCCAACGGGTACTCATGCTGAGCCCTCCGCTTTTTCTTGCGCCGGTGGCACCGGCGCAACGTAGCCCATCACCAGCATCAGGACGCCAACGCCGATAAAGGAAACAATGCGCATCACGCTGCCTGCGTGGGACAGGTCGACCAGCAGCAATTTCACCACCACCACCGCCATCAACGCGGCGCCCAGCATCCACGCGCTGCGTTCGCCGCGCCGGGTACCGAACAGCATCGTGGCGAGGGCCAGCAGGGTCCAGAAAATCGACAGCGAGGTTTGCACCAATACCGAGTGCATCAGTGCCGGCAATTGGTAAGGTATATCGGCCCAATGGTGCAGACTGCGAAGCAAAATGGAATTGAGCCAAACGAAGGAGGCCACCAATACCGCCATGCGGGCGGGCGACGAGGCAAAGGGATCGAAGCCGATACCGGCATCGCGCGAGCGCATGCGCCATCGCAGGGCGACCAACAATATGAACCCATGCATCAGGTCGATGGCATTGAGCAGGGGAAGATAGGGAAGCGGCGCCGACTGTCCGTCTTGCGTGATGTTGACCCCCAACGACCAAATCCACAGAAAGATCGCCAGAGGAACGCTGGCGTGGACCAGATAGGCGCGCGCGTGCGCCGCAACCGGCCAGCGCGACGCGGCGCGCCGACTGGCCGCCCAGCCAATCACCAGCGCCGGCACCAGCGCCCAGGCGGCGGCCGACCAGGCGCTGTGGCGCAGTTCAAACTCACGCGTCGCCCAACGCAATTCCCAGGCGCCGAATGCGGCGAGGAACCACACCGCGCCAGCGTGCAAGGCCACGCTGACATCACCCGTCGCCCTGTCGTCAAATGCTTTCAAAAGGACACAGTACCAGCCGAATGCGATCGGCCAGATCGCCCAGCCGAAGTTGGCGAGCGGGTGTTGCTGGTCGGCGGCGGCCAGCAGGGCCAGCACCATCATGGCGGGAAGAAAGGCAAAAAACGGCCACGATGCCTCGGTCCATTGCAAGCGCAAACTGGCGACGCTGGAGACGGCAACCGTTACCGTGAAGAAAGCGAGTGTGGCCGTCCAGACAAACTCGTGCGGCAGGAATCGCTCGATATCGACCAACCCGGCAAACAGCCACCAGAGCAGACTCCAGAGGAAGAAAAGCGGCGCAAGACCGCGCTCCCAGTCGCCGGCCACCGGTTCCACGCGACGCATCATCCTGTGCACAACGAGACCGGCCGCAGCGATCAGCACCGCACCGAGGCAATGCGCGTTGACCACGGGAATGTCGGACACCGGCCGGTGCCAGCCATGCAGGAACGCGGCGGCGGCCAAGCCTTGCAGCAGGGCACCGAACAGGCATGCCAACTGGCGACCTTGCCGCTTGCCGATCCAGTACACGCCGGCTCCCTCCACCGCCCAGGCTGCGGAGGTCCAACTGGCATCGAGCGCCAACGGCAGGGTCAGCGTCGCGAAAATCACCCCTAGCGCGAGAAAGCTTTCGACCAGCAAGTGCAATTCATCGCGGCGCCGGCTGTGCAGCCACTTGGCCAGCGACAGGTAGAAGGCAGCCAGAGCCAGGCTGGAAAGCGACAGCCCGTCTTCAAATTCGCGCACCAGCCCTGCCTGCATGCCGAAGGCGACGATCGGCACGCCGAAGATCAAGGTGCCGTCGACATAGTGCGTGAGGAGCGGCGCACGGCGCCACGCATACAGCACGGCGATCGCCACATAGCCCAGGAAAAACAGGATCAGGAACGGTTCGGTGCTGGCAAACACCTCGGGCCGGTAAAAGCGCGCGCCCCAGAAAAAACCGACAACGAACGTAAAGGCAAAGCCCAGCAGATTCAGCGGCCGCCATGCCTTCTGCCATGCCACCACGAATATGCCCGTATTCAGCAATGCGTAGTAACTGAACAGGGCGACGTGACTATCGGTGCCGGTCGAGGCCAAAATCGGCGCGAGAAAACCGCCGGTAACACCGGTCATCGCCAATGCCAGCGAGTCCTGGCGAATGGCAAGGATCGCGGACAAAACGGCGACGGCGGCCAACAATCCGAACGCGAGACCGGGCGGTAGCAGATGCCAAATCCGGTAGGCACCGAATGTGGTGAGATACAAAAGACCGATGCCGGCGCCCTGTAGCGTCAATGCGTAATCGCTGCGCTTTTCACGCAAACGCCAACCGGTCACCAACAAAGCGATGGCGCCGGCCGCAGACATTGCCAGGCGCAATTCCACGGGAAACAAGGCGTGCTCGGCGGCAAATTTCACTAAAAAGCCGACACCGATGAAAAGGATCACCGCACCCGCGCGCACCACTGTATTACCGCCGGTGAACCACCTGACCAGGAAATTGGGTTGTTCCGCAGGCGGCGCTTCGATGGCGTGCGAAACCGGTGCCGGGCCGACGTCAGCGACCGCAACTGCTTTCACCGCTTCGATTGGAGCGGCGATTTCCTCTCGCCGCTCGACGACCGGCCGGACTTTCTCGGCAGCAGGCGCCGCTGCTGGCTCGCTTGCAACCGCATCCGCGGTCGGCGCGGCCGGCGCCATCATTGGAGGCGCCATGGCAGAGCGTTGGTTCTCCAGCCGCAGCAATCGCGTTTGCATGTCGGAGATCGCGCGTTGCAACTGCACGATTTGTCCGGCGACCTGCGTCGATGCCGCCGCGGAGTCATCCTTCTTGATCAAAGACCCGAAATAGCCCCCGGCGACGGCGCCGGCAATTGCACCCAAAAATGCGCCGTCAAAGCCGCCGACTACAGCTCCCATCAGCAAACCGGCCAAAAGACCTAGTGCCCACATGGTGCAAACCCTCCCCGCAGTTTGAAATGCTTATCGTCAGAATCGAGACTGCACGGCACTTTGCCCGGAAGGATCATTTCCAGTCACCGCGTAAGCCAGCCACTTGCACTTGCAACAACTCGGGCAGCGCTTTGTCGGGTTCGACCGGAAGACCGATCGCCAGCGCGATCGATGAGAATACGCCGCGCGGATAGCGCATCGCCGTGCCGCCCCAACGCGAAAAAAAGCTGCCCCACAAGCCGCGCAAGGCCATCGGGATCACCGGCACCGGCGTACGCTCGACGATACGCGAGATGCCCTTCTTGAACGGGTACAGATCGCCGTTATCGGTGATGCGGCCTTCCGGGAAAATGCACACGACTTCGCCGGCACGCAGGTACTCGTCGATGTGCTCGTAGGCGCGCTCCAGCATCTGCGGGTCCTCCTTGGCCGGCGCGATCGGGATGGTGCCCGCCGTGCGAAACACAAAGTTCAGCACCGGAATCTTGAAAATACGGTGATCCATGACGAAGCGCACCGGACGCGCGATGCAGCCGCCGATGACGAGCGCATCGACAAAGCTGACGTGATTGCAGACCAGCACGCAGGCTCCCTCCTCCGGGATATTTTCCAGGCCTTCCTTTTTCACGCGATAGAAGGTGTGGATCAGCATCCAGATCAGGAAGCGCATCAGGAACTCAGGCACCAGCTTAAAGATGAACACTGCCACCGCCGCGTTCATCACCGCCACCGTCAGGAATAATTCCGGCAGCGACAGGCCGGCGCGCAGGATCGCAAACGACATGCCTGCCGCCGTCACCATGAACGCCGCATTGAGGATATTGTTGGCGGCGACGATGCGGGCACGGAACTGCGGCTCGGTGCGCGCCTGCATCATGGCGTACAGCGGTACGCTGTAGAAACCCGCAAACATCGCCAGCAGGAAAAGATCCGCCAGGATCCGCCAGTGACCCGCTATTTTCAGGAATTCGCCGGTGCCAACCAGGGCGCCCGCCTTCATCCCGCGCGATGCGAAATACAGGTCCGCCGCAAACAAGGTCATGCCGATAGCACCGAAAGGGACCAGGCCGATTTCGATCTTGTGACCCGACATTTTTTCGCACAGCACTGAACCGAGGCCGATACCGATGGAGAACACCGCCAGCAGCAGCGTCACCACCTGTTCATTTCCCGACAATACTTCCTTGGCGAAACCGGTGAACGAGGTCAGGAAAATGGAGCCGAAAAACCACAGCCAGGAAATGCCGACCATCGACAGGAAAACGGTGCGATTGCGCTGGGCGATGCGCAGGTTGGCCCAGGTCTCCGTGACCGGGTTCCAGTTCACCTTGAGGCCCGGGTCCGGTGGCGGCGAGACCGGAATCCAGCCGGCCGCAAAGCGGCCGAGCACCGCAATCGCGAGCGAGGCGATCGCGACATATCCCGGCCCACCCGGAATGGCCACCAGCGCGCCGCCCAGCATGGTTCCCAGCAGTATGGACACAAAGGTGCCCATTTCCACCAGGCCGTTACCGCCGGTCAGTTCGGCCGGCGACAAATGTTGCGGCAGGTAGGCGAATTTGGCGGGGCCGAACAAGGTGGAATGACAGCCCATCAGAAATACGCCAAGGAACAGCAGCGCCGGAATCTGCCAGGCAAAGCCCGCGCCGATGACCAGCATGAAAGCGATTTCCAGATTCTTGACCACGCGCGCGATCAGCGCGCGGTCGTACTTGTCGGCCAGTTGGCCGGAGGTCGCCGAAAACAGGACGAAAGGCAGGATGAACAGGCCGCCGATCACCGGTCCCGCCAGCTTGGCGTCAAGTCCACCCCAGCTTGCCGCCTGATAGGTCGCCAGCACTGTGAAGGCGAACTTGAAAATATTGTCGTTGCCGGCGCCGAGGAATTGCGTCCAGAAAAATGGCGCAAAGCGGCGCTCGGCGAGCAAACTAAATTGGTTTTGTGGAGCAGACACCACATTCTCCCTATGCACTTGCCAATGCCGGCTGCCGGAACACGCGCGCCGTTTCAAACGCTTCGCGGCCGAAGGAAGCGCCATCGATCCGCAAATGACGTTTTAACAGGAAATCGAACAGCAGGGGATTTGCTTCACGCACCCGTTTCAGATGCTCACCGGTAGCCGAGGCAATCCATCCCTTTTTCACGAAGGCATCCACGGAAAACAGCGGGAACACCCCCGGCAAAGGATAGTCGGAACCGTTGAGCAGACGATCGCTCCATTCGCGGTGTTGCAAGATCTTGGGCAGGACTTCGAAGCGGTTGGTTTGTGGCAAGGCGGAAATATCGCCGTACAGGCATCCCTGATAGGACTTGTCCGCCATCAGACGCTCGAACAGGGAAAAACACTCAACTTCGCCAGCCCTTTCACCCCGATCGAGGTCGTTATCCTCACCGAGGCTCGCGCAGTGGGCCACCACCACCCTGACCCCCATGTCCAGCGGTCGTCGCAGCTTCAACACATTGCCGAATCCGTGCTGCGCGGCACCCTCCACCGCCTTTTCCTCGCCACCGTGGGTGATCAGCACCAGATGATGCTTCGCCATCGCCTCATAAAAGCGATCGCAGCGCGGTGACGCCGGATCGATCCCCATCGCGGAAGGCAGCCATTTGACGGCAACGGCACCGTCCTTTGCCGATTCCGCCAGCACCTCTACGGCATCATCGCGATAAGGATGCACCGACGCAGTCCAGGCAAAGCGCTCGCTGTGTTGCGCGGCGATGCCGCTCACATATCGATTTGGAATGTAGAACGCAGACTGCGACAAATCGACGCGGCCGGCCGCATCGTGCATGCGGTCGAATGCCATCAATATCGCACGATACCCGGGCGGAAAGTCTTCCATCAAGGCCGCCAGCCTCGCCAGGAAATCGCCGTCGACATTTTTCCGGCTGGTGTCCACACAAGAGGCGTTCAGGTAAAAGCGGAATTGCGTGTACAGCTTCGGATGCCACAGCGACTGCATGGCGGGCGACACCCAGGCGCCGCCCCCGGATTCGCCCATGCCGAGCATGTGCACATGGCAGTCCCAGACGTCCTGCATCGTGAGATCCGCGAACGCGATCTGCGTCAACTCGTGATTGCGCAATTCCGGGCTCAGTCGCAGACAAGGATTGAACGGGTGTCCGCCGCTATCGATGCCCATTGCGTGGGTCGCGGCACTTGCTCCCAGGGCTGCGGATGCCAGCAGAAAATTGCGTCGCTTCATGCATGCCTCGTAAACATAACCAAGTTATTCGATATATACGTCAAAAAAATTATTGCGACTTGAGGTAATCCTGCACCGCCGCCAGTGCGTCCTTGACACGTCTTTTATTCAGCCAAAAATAGACTTCCTTGCCGATCTTTTCGTGATCGAGCACGCCCGCCTCGCGCAGGATTTTCAGGTGGTGCGAAACCGCCGACCGCGACAAGGTCGACACTTCGACAATCTGCCCCACGTTGAGCCGCTCCCCCGCCTCGAAGGTCAGCAGGATGCGCTGCCGATGCTGGTCCCCCAGGGCAACGAATACCTTGGCGATGTTGCGCCAGGCAGCGGGGATGGCTCTCATGTAATCGCGATTCATAACTACATTCTTGGTTATATCGTTACGTTTGTCAAGCACTTTTTGCGCCGCGACGCATCGACGAGACCGAGCCCGACAGCTGCCCGGAAAACGCGGCGGACGCTGCGTGCTACACTGCTGCCACCTCGCTAACTGCTTGTCGCAATTCAAAATCCTGCGACTCTTCAATGCCCCGCCATGCATGACGACCTGAAACAAAACGCGCTCGACTATCACCGCAAACCGGTTCCGGGCAAGATCGAGATTTCACCCACCAAGGCCCTGGGCACGCAGCGCGACCTGTCGCTCGC
>CAZCKI010000085.1:4805-9702 GCA_964498815.1 uncultured Burkholderiales bacterium | reverse complement strand
TATGCCAGCGCACTTCCTTCTGTTTCGAGGTCGTGGCCAATCCGATCAGGAAATCTTTGTGCGCCTGCAGATATTCCGGGCGCCGGAGAGAAATCTTCTCGACGGCGTCCGCACCGCGCATGCGCAACACGGCGTCATCGGCCCGTAGCGCCGTCATCAGTATTTCGAACAGGGCCCCATCCTTCAAGACCTCTGCAACGACTTCCCCGGAGAGGCCGATGGATCGCCGGTCGCCACCTTGCAGTTTTTTCAGCAGAGGATGCATGCCCATGGATTAAGCAGCGGTCAGCACTTCCGACATGAGTGCCAGCGCGTTGCCGTCGGGATCGCTGAACGCCGCCAGCCATACGTCTTTTCCGGGTAGCTTGGCGATCAGATGAGGTTGATCCTTGAAAGCGACTCCCCTGTCGATCAGCATGGCTGCCGTCCTTTCGATGTCGTCGGTGCGGAAATAGACGATCGAACTGTAATGCTCCGGCTTGCCGGCTTCGTGCAAGCCGACCAGCAGGCGAATTCCGCCGCAGTCGAAAAATGCCATGCCGTTCGAGGTGAAGAGATGGACAAGCCCCAACTTGTCGCGGTAAAACACGGTGCTTTTTTCCAGATCGGTGGCGCTGATGGCGATCTGAATGACGCCGGTGATGCCAGTATCGGTCGCGGTCATTTTATTCTCCTGGTGTCAGGTGATCGGGAGTATCGGGGTCGGCCGCGGACTGTGCTTATCTGCCTTTGCGAAATTGCACGCGATAGGCGCCCGGCGAATGCCCGGTCTCCTTTTTGAACAGGCGCGTGAAGGAGGGCAGGCTCTGGTAGCCGAGCGAGGTGGAGATTTCAATCACGTCCCAGTCCTTTTCCAGCAACAGGCGCTTGGCCCGTTCAACCCTTCGTTGCGTGACGTAACCGAATGGCGTACGGCCTAACACCACGCGGAAGGTGCGATGAAAATGATGCGGCGAAAGGCAGGCCACGGCGGCCGCGGCGCCGAGGTCGAAGCCGGTTTCGAGGCTGGCATCGAGATAGGCCTTGCCCAGCAATACGCGCCGGTGGAGTTCGGCGCGCGTTTCCGCGCGTGCTGCGTCGATGCGATCGCGTTCCATTGCCACCTGGTCGGCGGCATGCGCCATGCGGTCCAGCGCCAGCCGCAAATGCCGGTCGACTTCGCCTTGTTCGACGGTCGACAGCGCGCATTCGCGCAGTGCCGTCAGCACTTCGTGAATCGGTTCACCCACCGTCCAAAGGCGTCCGCCGGCGTCGATCTTTGCGGTCGATGCAGGAACCGGCGAATCGAGCAGGGACTGCAGGGTGCGCGCGCCGGCATCGGCCACATCGGCGGCAAGATCGTCGGCAAAAAAACACGACAAAGGTTTCCACCGGTTCGGTCGCCTCGATCTGCAGGTCGTAAGCCTGGTCGCGGTTGACCACCAGGCAGGACGTTGCGTCGACTAGGTATTGCCGGCCGTCCACCGTCCAGCGCGCCTCGCCACGCACCACCCCCTTGATCGACAAGGGGCCGCGGAACCCGCGTGCGCTGTGTTGTCGCGCCTGCGCCGACAGCAGCACATTGCTTCGAAACAACTCTGAGAAGAATTCGCCACTGAGGGTGTGCGCCAATGACCAGGTCGATTGCATGCGAGATTCTCTCTGCCTGCAGCAGGCTATCCGGCCGGCATCCGGTCAGGCTGGTTCAGTCGCTCGATCAAGTGCGAGCGCACCGCCGGCCACTCGGCGGCAACGATGCTGTATACGCAAGTATCGCGCAATGTGCCGTTGGGCATCATTTGCGTGCTGCGCAGGATTCCATCGAGTTTCGCGCCGAGGCGTTCGATGGCAGCACGGCTTTGCGTATTCATGACATGGGTGCGAAACTCGACGGCAATGCAACGCAGTTCGTCGAACGCGTGCGCAAGTAACAGCAACTTCGCTTCCGTATTCAAACCGGTGCGCTGCACACCGAGCCGGTACCAGGTGCTGCCGATTTCGACACGTCGATTGGCGACATCGATGTTCATGCAGGTCGTCATGCCGGCGGCACGACCGCTGGCGTTCTCGATTGCAGCAAACGGCAGCATGCTGCCGGCTTGTTGCAAGGAAAGGCGGCGCTCGATCTCGGTTCGCATGCCTTCGGGGCTTGGTATCCAGGTGTACCAGAGCTTCCACAACTCCCCGTCGCGGACCGCTTCCACCAGGTCATCGTGGTGGACCGGCGATAACGGCGCCAATGTGACCAGCCTGCCGGTCAGAGTGATCGGGGCGAGGAAATCCACGTCGAATCGGTGACGGCTGTTCAGCGAATTTCGAAGATCGCGTCCACCTCGACCGCGACCCCGCGCGGCAGTGCATTGACGCCGACCGCTGCGCGGGCGTGGCGGCCGCGGTCGCCCAGCACCGCCACCATCAGGTCGGAGGCGCCATTCATGACCTGCGGTTGCTCGGCGAATTCCGGCGTGCAATTGACGAAGCCGCCCATGCGCAGGCAGCGCACCACCCGGTCGAGGTCGCCGTCGCAGGCTTCGCGCAGCCAACCCAGCACGTTCAAGGCGCATAGCCGCGCGGCGGCCTGTCCTTGTTCCACGGAGAAATCGGCACCCAACTTGCCCACGTATTTTACTTCGCCGTCCTGCAGCGTCACCTGTCCGGAAATGAATACCAGCGAACCGGAGCGGGTGAACGGCACATAGTTGGCAACGGGTGCGGCGAGTTTGGGGAATGACAGCCCGACGGCCGCCAATGCTTGTTCGTAGGTATTCATGCGATTCCTTTGAAGTGAACGGCCGAAGTATTTCCGCCGCAGATTAACATTCCGACCCGTTCGCCGGGAGCGGGCCGGTAGGCGCCCGACAACAGTGCGGCAAACGCCGCCGCACCGCCCGGTTCGGCGACGATGCGAAGTCTATTCCAAAGTTGCCGCTGCGCGGCCAGGATGGCTTCATCGCTGACCAGCACGAAATCGGCTACGTATCGTTCGGCGATCGGAAACATCAACCGACCCACCTGCTTCGGCGCCAGCGAGTCGGCCGCGATGCCGCCGGCCGGCGCATCGACCGGGTGTCCGGCCTTGTGTGCCTCAAACAGGGTCGGTGCGGTAAAGGGTTCCACGCTCACGACTTTTTTGCGGCCGGCAAACCAGGCTGCGACGCCGCCGATCAAGCCACCGCCGCCCACCGCCACCAGCACCGTGTCGAGAGCGGACACCTGCGATTCCAGTTCCAGGGCCACGCTGCCCTGGCCGAGCAGGGTTTCGCGCTGATCGTAGGCGTGAATCGCCAGCGCGCCGCTTTGTTTTACCCACTCTTCGCTGGCGGCCAACGCATCGGCGTAACGATCCCCGCCGACGACCAGGTCCGCGCCAAATTCCTTGAGCAGTGCGATCTTGGCGGGAGATGCCACGGTGGGCACGAAGATGCGCGCCGGGATGCCGAGCTTCATCGCAGCATAGGCGACCGCGGCGCCGTGGTTGCCGCCGGAGGCAGCCACTACACCGGCCGCGGGGATCTTGCGCGTCAACAGGTTGGCAAATGCGCCGCGCGACTTGAAGGATCCGGCGTGCTGGAGTTGTTCGAGCTTCAGCGTGAAGCGGTCGATGGCTATGCCGAAATCAGTGCCGGGCACTTCGATCACGGGGGTACGGCGCACGTGCGGCGCGATCAGTTCAAATGTGGCGGCAATCTCCGCCGGAGTGATGTCGGACTGCGTCATGGGCCGTATTCCGGGGTCTGGAGTTTGGATCGTTTCGCCATTATAATTCGTCGATTAGCTAATTACCATACTTACCAACCGATGCCGACAATGGAACCAGCTACCGGGCTTGCGCTGTCGATCAAGGCGCTGGCGAGCGACAAGCGCCTGCTGATCCTGCAGTGGCTGAAAGACCCGCGCGCCAACTTCCCGCCGCAGGTAGACGGCGACCTGGTCCGCGACGGCGTGTGCGGCGTGCTGATTGCCGACAAGCTCGGCGTGAGTGCGCCCACCGTCAGCGAACATCTGCGGCTGCTGGCCCAGGCCGGCTTGATCCGGGGAAAACGCATCAAGCAGTGGACCTTCTACCGGCGCGACGAAAAGCAGATTCGCGCGGTCAAGCAGTCCATCCTGTCGCAGGTATGACTGCAATGCTGCGCGCGATCGTTCCGTTGACTTTGCAAGGCGAGCTGATCCGTCTGGAGCCGCTGTTGCCGCAGCATGCAGCCGCGCTGGCCGAGGTGGGGCTGGCGCCGGACCTGTGGCGTTGGCAACCGGTGGAGATCACCTCTACAGAGGCCATGCACGAATACGTTGCCGCCGCGCTCACGCAACAGGCCAGCGGCACAGCACTGCCATTTGTCATCGTTGACAACGCGAGCGGGCGGGTCATCGGCTGCACACGCTATATGGACATCGCCGCGGAACACGATCGCCTCGAAATCGGCGCGACCTGGATTGGCCCGCCGTGGCAGAGAAGCGGCGCCAATACCGAGGCGAAATTCTTGCTGTTGCGACACGCGTTTGAAAATCTGGCGGCGCAACGTGTCGTCTTCAAGACCGAAGTGGACAACGAAAAATCGCGCGCGGCAATTCTTCGTATCGGCGCTACGCAGGAAGGCATCTTTCGCAGGCACTTGGTCGCCCGCAACGGACGCCATCGCGACATGGTCTATTTTTCCATTTTGAGAGACGAGTGGTCGGCAGTGAAGGTCAAGCTCATGGCGAGAATGGACAATTGATGCCAGGATAATTCACTAGTACGGTGGCAAACACCGGCGCAGGCCGTGCGCGAGCACGATGACTGTAAGCACGGGGCTGCGCGGAAAGAGGCCGAATCGAAATCCGGCATCCGCGTCAACTGCCTGGTCGTCCAGCGCACTTGCCAATGCATCAAGGTAGCCAACGCTGTGTGGCCAATCGACGAGGTTATTCAGCCATC
>CAZCKI010000085.1:0-4795 GCA_964498815.1 uncultured Burkholderiales bacterium | reverse complement strand
TGGCGGCGATGGTGTCGGTGTCGCCGCCGGCGCGAACAATCGTATTGATGGTCTCCTCGAAGTCGCCGAAATGCCGGTACCACGCCACCAGCGCAAAGGGCACCGAATGCAAGGTGTACCCGGACACGCCATTCGCTCCAAAATGTAGGGCCGCGATCTGTTCGGCCTGCTCCGAGTTGCACGCCTCGCCGATCTTGTCCACGGCCTGCTGCCACTGCGGTTCGGCAGAAATGCTTCTCAGGCACGCAACAAGATCAGCGACCGTGGGTCGTTCCAGCCATTGATGGCTGGCAAGCTTGGCGGCCACTTCCGCGATCGCTGTGGCACCGGCAAGAGCAATGCCGTCACGATGGGTCATGGAGGTTGACGCTTCGACAAATTCGCGTCGTCTGGCGGCATCGTCGAAGTAATAGCAACCGATGATTGCGCTACGCATGCTGGGGCCATTGCCGGCGGAACGGACTCCGCTGCTTTGCGGCGAAACGCCAAGGCATAGCAGCAGAATGGAGCGCAATGTTGCGAATCCGATTCCGGCGGGGAGAGTTGCCAGCCAGAGACGCAGCCGGCATGCCAACGCTTTGCGGAACAGCGTGGCGTCGCCACAGGCAATATGCAACGATTGCGCAACAAAAACGGTATGGTCGGTATCGTCGCTGACCATTCCCCTGCCGAAAACAAGACTATGTGAAAGCGGGTGCGTCATCCTTCGGCCGGCGCGTCGTTTCGACAGCCCCTCGAACGGCAGCGCAATCGAATCTCCCACGGCGCAGCCGAGCAGGCAGCCGGCAAGCGAGTCGCGTCTTGTCAGGCTCATGGCGCGTCACTCGCCGGCAGGCTTGAAGGTTCGCTGAAAGTACACGGGCTTACTTTGCGATCGTAGTTTGTATAGCTGAGCGGGTCGATTGGCGCCCTCGCGGAAACGCGGGACTTCGGCAACGAGATCCGTCGCCAGCACACGGGTGCGAAACGCACTTTTTTCCAGCTTTCGGTCCAGCACGATTTCGTAGGCGCGTTGCAGCTCCGAAAGCGTGAACTCCCTCGACAACAGAAATGCCGGCAGCGACGTGTACTCCACTTTGCCGCGCAGTCGTTCCAGGGCTGCGGCGAGAATTTCCTTGTGATCGAACGCAAGCGGCTCCTTGATGCCGCCGCCTGTAACCGGCATCCACTGCGCGTCGATGGCGTTGGCGCCGCTAACGGGCTTGCCGGCGACATCGGTTGCCAGCAAGGCGAAATACGCGTGCGTGGCCGACCAGCCGCGCGCGTCCCGGGTCCTGCCGCCCCAGCTTCCCAGCTGTTCCAGGTAAGGACTCACGACTCCGGTCTTATCCTTCAGCTTGCGAAGTGCGCATGCTTCCAGGGTGGCATCGACCTCCACGTCGACAAATCCTCCCGGCAGCGCCCAGCGATTCGGGAACGGTTCCCCGGCGTCGCGGTTGCGCTTTACCAGCAGGACGTGCAGTTGGTCGTCCAGGACGGCAAATATGACTACGTCAACGGTGGTCAGCGGTCGCTCGAAATTGCCAGGAAGCTGGCTAGCCGATTGATTTTGCGGGATTTTCGACATGGAATGGATTTTTCTCCGGTGCAGGTGTTGACAGTCTAGCTTTGTTAGTGGTACTGTGCAACTAACTTAGTGTGATAGGCGCACTAAGTGAATGGAAAAGGAGCACAATATGTTTGGCATCCGTCACATCAAAGCGCACCCCACCACCTATCTGATGGCCTACAAGGCCGGGAAAATCGTCCAGCAGGGGACCGGCGGCAGCTTCTTCTACTTTGCGCCCACGACATCGCTCGTCGCTGTACCGGTCGGCAGCCGCATCGAGGACTTTATATTCGAACCCGTTACCGCCGATTTCCAGGCCGTCACGGTCCAGGGACAGGTCTCGTTCCGGGTGGGCGAGCCGGAGAAGGCGGCGGCGATGCTCAATTTCTCGCTGGCAGCCGACGGCCGATCGTACGCATCCGATGACCCTGAAAAACTGAAGGATCGGGTACTGGGCACCATCGAAGTCCTGACGCAGAAGGCCGTAAAGGGTCTCGCGCTGAAGAACGCGCTGTTGGCGTCCGACGCCGTCGCCCACGTCGTCGAAAACGAACTCCAGCGCCAGTCGGAGATTCAGTTGCTTGGCCTTGAGATCCTGCGGGTGTCGATCCTGGCAGTCCGGCCCACCCCGGAAACCGCCAAAGCCCTGGAAGCAGAAGCCCGCGAAGCCATTCTCCGCCGCGCCGACGAAGCCGTCTTCTCGCGGCGCAACGCCGCCGTCGAGCAGGAGCGCGCCATCCGCGAAAGCGAACTCGATACCGAGGTGGCAGTGGAACTCAAAAAGCGGACCATTCGCGAAACCCAGATGGAGGCCGAAGCCAGCGTGCAACGCAAGAAACACGAACTGCGTGCAGCCAATATGCAGTCGGACATCGAGGTCGAGACCAAGCGCAAGGAGTTCGTCGAAATCAACGCCGAGAACATCCGCACACTCGCCAGTGCCGAGGCGCAGAAAATCGGCGCCATCACCGAAACCCTGAAGGGAGTCGACCCGAAACTGGTTCAGGCCCTGGCGGCGATCGGCATGGAGCCCAGCCAATTGATCGCCCAGGCGTTCGGCGATCTCGCTGAAAACGCCGGCAAGATCGGCCAACTGAACATGTCGCCGGACTTGCTGGATTCTCTGATGAAACCGACGACAGCCAAAGCGGAGGCGGCACGTGCCGGGCAACGTTGACCGCAAGGTCGTTCTTGTCACCCGGCATACCCGGCTGGAAGAACTGGTCACGCGTTATCACACCTTGGCGCAGGCCCGGTTCTACATCGAACATCTGGGCGCGGACTTCAACGAGTACGTGAAGGAGCACGACAACTACCTTGCATCCAAGCGCACCGTGCTGGAGGTGCTAACACGCCACGGCCGCTATCAGGCAATCGACCGGTCCTTCCTGCCGAACTTCCTGTTTGGCCCTGAAGACGTGGTGGTGGCATTGGGCCAGGACGGGGTGGTCGCCAATATCATGAAATACCTCGATGGTCATCCCCTGATCGGCGTCAACCCGGACCCGTATCGTTTCGACGGCGTGTTATTGCCATTCGAACCCAGGGACCTGGCGCCCATCCTGGACGACACGCTCAACGACCGGCGAGCGCACAAGGCCGTCACGATGGCGATGGCAAGGCTCACCGACTCCCAAGTGCTTTATGCCGTCAACGACCTGTTCATCGGGCCGCGCTCGCATACTTCCGCGCGATACGAAATCAAGCTGGGTGATGCAACGGAAATCCAGTCTTCGAGCGGCATCATCGTCTCAACCGGCCTAGGTTCCACCGGCTGGATGAAGAGTGTCGTTACCGGTTCGCTTGCGGTTGCGAAGTCCCTGGGCAGCAAGTCAAAAGTACCGGCCTACCAACCGCAGGCGTGGGATACCGACCATCTCGTCTTCGCCGTACGCGAACCATTTCCGAGCAAGTCATCCGCCGCCACCTTGATTTACGGCGCCATTACCAAATTGCAGCCACTCGTGCTGGCCTCGCGAATGCCCGAAAATGGCGTCATCTTCAGCGACGGCATCGAGGCAGACCGCCTCGAGTTCAATGCCGGCGCCGTCGCCAAAGTCGAGGTGGCGGACCGGCAGGGACGGCTCGTCGTCTAGCGCAATAGCCAATTCCAGAAATGTGTAGCGGGGTCTACCAGCCTGCAACCGAGCACCGTAAATGCGCTCAGATGTCGATTGTGTCGAGCGCTTCTACATAAACCGCAAGGTCGCTCGTGGAAAAACAGCAAAAAGTCACCGCCTCAATGGAATGTAACCTGGCAGCTTCCGCGCGCACTGTGGAAACAGCCACCTTGACGGCGAGCTCGATCGGATAACCGTAAATACCGGTGCTGATGCTCGGGAATGCGAGAGAGGCCAGGCCGTTACCCGCAGCCAATTCCAGCGAGCGCCGGTAACAGGACGCCAGCAATTCAGGTTCACCCTTGTCGCCGCCGCGCCAAACCGGACCCACGGTGTGGATGATATTCCCGGCAGGCAGGCGATAACCCTTCGTCATTTTTGCGTCGCCAGTCTTGCAGCCCGCCAGCAGCCGGCATTCGTGCAAAAGGTCCGGCCCGGCGGCACGATGTATCGCGCCGTCCACGCCCCCGCCTCCCAGCAGAGAAGAGTTCGCCGCGTTGACGATGGCGTCAACCGCCAAGGTCGTGATGTCTGCGCGAATTGCATGGAGCGTGGCGGGCATGGCTGGCAGCGGCCTACGACGAGGGGGAGCAAGTTGCAACAGGAATCAAGCTGGAGCGGGCGAAGGGAGTCGAACCCTCGTCATTAGCTTGGGAAGCTAAGGTAATGCCGTTATACGACGCCCGCAATTTGCGATGAGGCCGGTGAACCGCAACACAGGAGCCTATTCTATCGCTCCCGGCCCGCGCCGTGAAATCGCTCTCGCGGAGATGAGAAATCCGTTCCTAACATCCAGTTACCCGATGCCCGCGTAATGACAGCGAAGGGCGCACATCAGCGCTCTTGTTCGCAACCGATAAAACGAGGAATCTTGAAACGGAAAGTCCAATCGAGGCGGCTATGTTCTGTGGTGGCCGGCAGCATCGCCGGTTCTTTGTTGATGGCCGGATCCGCTTTTGCCGATAGCGGCGTATCCACTTCCGGCAAATTGCTCCTGACGGGCGGCGTCACCAATATCGAAGGCTCCGCCGGCGGCGGCTTGACGCCTTGGGCGGTAATCGGCGGCTACGGTACCGAGGGCCAGGTCGGCGGCAATGCCTTTTATACCCATGTGCACGCCACCGAC
>CAZCKI010000084.1:0-9724 GCA_964498815.1 uncultured Burkholderiales bacterium | reverse complement strand
TGGACTGGATTCCGGCCTCCGCCGGAATGACGATTTTTTGAGGCTTCGAATTTGCTCTTCGCACTTTCTATGTGCGAAGATCGTTTCAATCAGCCATGAAATCCATCGTCATCCTCATCTCCGGCCGCGGCAGCAATATGGAGGCAATCCTTCATGCCAAGTTGCCGCTGCAAATCCGCGCGGTGATTTCCAACCGGCCGGACGCGAAAGGCCTGGACGCCGCCAAAGCAGCGGGCGTGACTACCGAGGTGGTCGATCACAAGGCGTACGCGAATCGCGAACAATTCGATCGCGCGCTGATGCAATGCATCGACCGCTTCCAGCCCGACTACGTGGTGCTGGCCGGTTTCATGCGCATCTTGTCCACGGCATTCATCGAGCATTATCCCCATCGCATCGTCAATATCCATCCCTCGCTGTTACCGGCGTTTCCGGGCCTGCACACGCACCGGCAAGCGCTGGCGGCTGGCGTCGCCGAACACGGCGCGACGGTGCATCTGGTGACTCCGGTGCTCGATCACGGCCCGATCCTGATCCAGGCCAGGGTGCCGGTGCTGGCCGACGATAGCGAGGAAACCCTCGCCGCGCGGGTGCTGAAAGAGGAGCACCGCATCTACCCGCAGGCCTTGCGCTGGCTGGCGGAGGATCGCATTACCCTGGTGGACGATGTCGTCCGATTGGACGGCTTGGCCGTTCCACATACAGGCACATAACGCCAATCCCCCGTCGATAGCGCACAATACCGGCCATGCTGAACCGATTCCTGCTCCTGCTCTGCCTCGCGGCGATCGCGGCGCCTGGTTTTTGCGTCGAGTTGCCCACCCAGGTACACGCCGTGTATCGCGTCTATCGCAGCGGCTTGCTGATCGGCCACGACGAGGAAAACTTCGAGCGCCAGGGCGACAAGTACCGGATCGTCTCGCACATCGAGGCCGAAGGCATCGCCAGCCTGTTCGTGCGCGGCCGCTTTTCCATGACCAGCGAGGGGCGCATCGTCGGCGACGAATTCCAGCCGCAGGTATTTACCTCGGCGCGCGGCAATCCGCCGAAAACCCTGACGGCGAAATTCGATTGGGAACGCAAGCAAATGGAGTCCGCGCGCGAGGACGTCAAGGAATACTTCGACCTGCCGCCCGGCACCCAGGACCGGCTGACCGCCATGTACCAGTACATGCTGCGCGCGCCGACCACCGACGTGGTGGTGGCGTGGATGACGCAGGGCAAGCGCTCCGAACCGTACCGATACATGAAGCAGGGCGAAGCGGTGCTGCATACCGCCGCCGGGGACTTGAATACGGTGTATTACGTGCGTGATGCGAAGGATGCCAGGACCAAGGTGCAGCTGTGGCTCGCCAAGGACCGGCTGTACCTGCCGGTACGCATCATTTTCGAGGACAAGAACGGCAAATTCGAGCAGCAACTGGTGGAACTGACGATCCAGTAAATGGCTTCATTGACGCCCGATCCGCCGGACTATCCGGCGTCCAGGACGCGTCACCTGGTCATGGCGGTGGCGGTCGTGGCGTCGCTGGCGATGCACGCCTTCGCGTACTTCCTTTCGCAGGAACTGCCGCCGCCGCGTGCCACGGGGCCGATCGTATTCCTGACCCGGCTGTTCCCGGTGGCAGAAACGCCCAAGCCGAAACCCAAGCCCGCCGCCGTCCCGCGTCGCTCGCCGCCGCCCGCCCCTGTGCCATCACCCGCCGCCGCCGAGCCTGCGCGCGGCGTATCGCTGTCTCAACTGGCGTCACTGGCGCCGACGATCGAGAGCGGCACCATCAGCATTGCTGACGCGACGCCCGCCACTGCATTCGCACCCCAGCTACCGCTGCCGGCGGCGATCCCCAATCTGCCCACGCGCGCCGAAATCGCCTACCGGCTCACTTCCAACGTAGTCGACGGCACCGCCACCCTGAGCTGGCGGCGCGAGGCCAATCGCTACGAGGCCGCCACCACGATTCGCGCCGATAATTTTTTCGCCGATTTTCTGGTCGGCACCATCCGCCAGGTGAGCCGCGGCGAGGTCACCCGGCACGGCTTGCGGCCCGACGATTTCTCGCTTGCGCGCGGCAGCGGCGAAGCGGAGACGGCGGAATTCCTGCGCGACACGAATGAACTCAAGACCCGCAGCCGTGGCGAGAGCAAGACCGAAGCGCTCGCCGATCGACTGCAGGACACGCAAAGTTTCCTGTTCCAGATGGCGGTCGACGCCGACCGTTTCCTGTCGCCGGATACGCGCATGGACGTGATGGTGACCAACGCACGCAAGATCTACCGCTATCGGTTTCACCGCGTCGGCGAGGAAACGCTGTCGCTGAAGAGCGGGCCGGTGCAAACCTGGCACCTCGTCAGCGAGGCGGCCGATCCGGAAGATGTCTACGAGGTGTGGCTCGCGCCCAGCCTGCACTTTTTGCCGGTCAAACTGAAATTCCACCTCGGCCGCTACCCGATGGAGCAGACCGCGACCTCGATTTCGGTCGAGTAGCGCGTCGAGGCGTACCTGACAGAAGTGTCTCGGCTTGAAACTCTCAGCAGGCAAAGGCATAACATGCTTGAAATTCTCAATGAATTACCCAGCACCCGCTTTCTCAAGGGGGATTCCTACAATTTGTAAGAGGGGAAGTTTGTGGAATTTCGGCTTACCTATGAAGGCCCATTGCTTGGCTCGGGCAACAATGACTCACGCGCGGCACATAAACACGAGATAAGACGCGTTTTTCACGAACAGCTTAAGCGATACTGGGACATACACCCTTTTCTCTCGAAAGCGACTGCTGCCATCAAAATCCAGCCGAGCGGGATATATGCTGAAACGCATACGCCCCTGCGGCAACATCTTGCGGGCCAATTTGAGCGCTGCGGCTACAATTTTGTGCCCTTAGTTCGGGCAGAGCTAAGTCTAGTTTGCTCTATTGAAATTCTTTTCCTGCGCCCAGATGTTCCCGGCACGATAATCAAGTCAGGTGACCTAGACAACAGATTAAAGACTCTTTTTGACGCACTCAGGTTGCCGGTCAACCAGCAGGAGCTTGGTGGGTATTTGACACCTCAGCAAGGTGAAACCCCATTTTATTGCCTGCTAGAGGACGACGGGCTGATTACTCACATATCCGTAACCACGGATACGCTTTTGCAACCGGTAGGGGCTGACATTAAAGACAATGATGCGCGGCTAGTGATTACCGTGAAAATAAAACCACATCTTTTCACATATGCCAATTCGGACTTCGGTTAATCGAATCGCGACGTTGGATGCTTAGAATCAGCAAACGATTAAACTCTTGTTCCTGGTAATTGATTGATAATTTGCCTGAGCACAATTAAGAATGGCGTGATTTCATTGGACGGCTTATTGCCCCCAATCACGTCAGGCACGGGACCATCTGCGGCGGTCGTAAAACTAAATACGTCATTGGGAGAAATCACTCGCAATTCCGCCACTACCATTTCAGTCCACGCCGTAATCATGGGGAGAGTCGTCTGCATGTGATCTGGGGTGAACGGACCGATATTTTCAGACAGTTGCCATCCCTCCTTGTAGAGTGACTTTATACCGGACGTGTCGATTGAAGGCGAAAGAGAGATAACCTTTAATCTCTCCCCTTTCCACGTCTCATAAAGGGCAATGAAAATCGAAGCAACAAATAGCGCGCCCGAAATTGAGAGGCTAATAATTGTCCCGAGGCGCTCGGCTATTACCGCAAAGAACAACCCCGCAAACGTGCAGGCGTATGCGAGTAGCGCAAATGGTGCTGAAAATCTGCCGGTCACCTTATCCGCCCACAGCCGATAGGAGATGGCGATAAATTCCCGACCAGATGGAGAATTTGAGTCCATCATCAAATCTTAGTACGGATTCGAAAGCAATGCTGGGAGGCCTTGTTACGGTTGAAAGTGCGACACTACCCGCCAGTCGGTAAGCTTTCCCTGAGAGCCATAGTCGGCGATAATGTCGGACTCGCCGCCATTCGCGCGGAAAAAGAACTTTTTGAATGTCCCTCTCCGCCGCCCAATTCAATGCGCTGGTCGATGCGCTGACCGTTGTATTGCCGCTCAATTCACCGGCGGACGTACAACTGAAGCACTACTTTCGCGAGCACCCCAAGCTGGGGCTGCGCGATCGCGGCCTGATCGCGGAGACCGCCTTCGCGGTATTGCGCCATCGCCGCCTGATCGAGCACATCGTGCCGGACGGAAGCCCGCGGCGCATGGCGCTGGTCGGCCTGACGCGCTTTCTGGGCATGAGCGCGCGCGAGCTGACGCCGATCCTGCGTAAAAGCGAGGACACCTGGCTCACCGGTACCAAGGGCAAGAACTACGCAGGTCTTTCGCTCGGTATCCAGTCGGAACTGCCCGATTGGGTGATCGCGCGCCTGCAACCGACGATGAACGATGAAGCCATCATCGAGCTGGGCCGCAGCATGATGAATCCGGCCTCGCTCGATTTGCGCGTCAACACCTTCAAGGCCAAGCGCGAACAGGTGATCCGCCTGTTGCAGCAGCAAGGCATCGCCTGCGCGGCCACACCGCATTCGCCGATCGGTATCCGCCTCGAGCAAAAGATCGCCCTCAACAAGCACGCGGCCTTCCTGGAAGGCTTCGTCGAAGTGCAGGACGAAGGCAGCCAGTTGCTGGGCATATTGCTGGAAGCCAAGCGCGGCGAGATGGTGGTCGATTTTTGCGCGGGCGCCGGCGGCAAATCGCTTTTGATCGGCGCGATGATGGCCTCCACCGGCCGCGTCTACGCCTTCGATGTGTCCGAGCGGCGGCTCGCCAACCTGGGCGCGCGCCTGAAGCGCTCCGGACTTTCCAACATCACGCCGCAACGCATCGCCAACGAGAACGACGCGCGCATCAAGCGCCTCGCCGGCAAGATCGACCGCGTGCTGGTGGATGCGCCCTGCACCGGGCTCGGCACCCTGCGCCGCAACCCGGACCTGAAATTCCGGCAGACCGAGACCGGACTGGCCGAACTAAATGTGAAACAGGCGGCCATCCTGGCGTCGGCGGCGAGGCTGGTGGCGCCGGGCGGCAAGCTCGTCTACGCCACCTGCAGCTTCCTGCGCGAAGAAAACGAAGGCATCATCGAGGCCTTCCTGCAAAGCCACGAGGAATTCACGCTGGTGCCGGCCGCCGCAGCACTTGCCCGGCAAAAGATCAACCTCGACGGCATGACACCGTATTTCCGGCTCTCGCCGCTGGAGCACGGCACCGACGGATTTTTCGCGGCGGTGATGGAACGGCGCAAGAAGTAGCGGGGAGAATTTATCCATGTTCGACCTCGACGCCTGGCGTACCGCTTTCGTTTCGACCCACGGCCAATTGCAACTGGGTTTTTTGGCCGCCGCCGGATTGATTGCCTGGCTGGTGGCGCGCACGGTGAAATCGCGCCTGCCGGCGGACCTGCAACCGGGCCTCGCCCGCATTAGCGCGGGCAGCGCGCAGCGCCTGGTGTTTCCGATCGTGTTCCTGGCGCTGGCCTGGCTGGTTCGGGCGGCGCTGGCAAAATCGCAGCCGGTGCCTTTGCTCAATGTCGCCATTCCGCTGATCGGCGCGTTCGCGATCATTCGCCTGGCGCTGTATCTGCTGCGCCACATGGTGCCGCCGAGCGCCTTGCTGAAAGCGTCCGAACGCCTGATCGCTTACGGCGTCTGGGGCTTGGTGGCGCTGTACCTCACCGGGGCGCTGCCGGAAATCCTCGGCGCCATGGAAGAGACCGGCTTCAGCCTCGGCAAACAGACCGTGACGCTGCGGCAAGTGATCGAGGCGATCTTCTCCGCCGGCATCACCATTTTTATTGCACTCGGCCTGTCGCGCCTGATCGAGCAGCGACTGATGCGCGCCGAAAGCCTCGACATGAGCGCGCGCGTGGTGATCGGCAAATTCGTGCGGGCACTCGCCCTGGTGCTGGCGGTGCTGGTGGCGATGCCGCTGGTCGGCATTGACCTCACCTTGCTATCGGTATTCGGCGGCGCGCTCGGCGTGGGGCTGGGTTTCGGCCTGCAAAAGATCGCCAGCAATTACGTGTCGGGATTCATCATCCTGCTCGACCGCTCGGTGCGGCTGGGCGATCTGGTCACGGTGGACGGCCGCCACGGCATCATCGCCAGCATCAAGACCCGCTACACGGTATTGCGCGGTCTCGACGGCACGGAAGCGATCATCCCCAACGATACGCTGATCACCAATACCGTCGTCAACCACACCTATTCGGACCCGGTGGTATCGGTCCGCACCCTGGTCACCGTCGGTTTCGACAGCGACCTGGACGCGGCGCTCGCCATCCTGCGCGAAGCCGCCGCCGCCAACAGCCGGGTGGTGGCGAACCCCGAGGCGACCGCCTGGCTGAAACAATTGGGCGAAAACGGCATCGAGCTGGAACTCACGGTGTGGATCCGCGACGCGGAACAGGGTCAGTCCTCACTTCGCTCGGAACTGTTGCTGTACATATGGCGAGCCTTCCAGGCCAGGGGCATTTCGGTGCCCTTTCCGCAGCGGGAAGTAAGGGTACTGCCGACACAAAATAGCGACCCGGCCAGGGGCTGAAAACGGTAAAATGGCACCCATCTATGTCTATACCGTCTCGCCGGTCCTTGGGCGGGGCTAATCCGGAGCCACAATGGAACTGTCTATGCTGAACGGCCTGATCGACCTGCCCTGGTGGGGCTATCTCGTCGTCGGCCTGGTGGCGACGCAGATCACCATCGCCGCAGTGACGATTTTCCTGCACCGCTCACAGGCCCATCGCGGCCTCGATCTGCACCCCATCGTCAGCCATTTTTTCCGCTTCTGGCTATGGCTGACCACCGGCATGGTGACCAAGGAATGGGTCGCCATCCACCGCAAGCACCACGCCAAATGTGAGACCGTCGACGACCCGCATAGCCCGATGATCTACGGCATCAACAAGGTGCTGGCCGAAGGCGCGGAGTTGTACCGCAAGGAATCGAAGGTCCAGGAAACGCTCGACAAGTATGGCGTCGGCACCCCCGACGACTGGATGGAGCGCAATGTGTACAGCGCCTATTCCTGGCAGGGTGTGGGCCTGATGCTGGTGGTCAACGTCCTGTTGTTCGGTCCGCTGGGTGCGACCATCTGGGCCACGCAAATGGCCTGGATTCCGTTTCACGCGGCCGGCATCATCAACGGCGTCGGCCACTACTGGGGCTACCGCCATTTCGCGGTGGAAGATACCAGCACCAACATCACCCCGATCGCGTGCTGGATCGGCGGCGAGGAACTGCATAACAACCACCACGCCTTCCCGACCTCGGCGCGCTTCTCGGCCCGCTGGTACGAATTCGATCTCGGCTGGATGTATATCCGCGCGCTCGAAACGGTGGGCCTTGCCAAGGTCAAGAAGGTTGCGCCGAAGGTGCGTTTCGACTGGGACAAGGTTGCCTGCGACCTGGAAACGGTGCAGGCGGTCATTGCCCATCGCTACGAAATCACCACCCGCTACGCGCGCTCGCTGAAAGCGACCTGCAAAGCGGAAATCCAGCGCCTGCGCGCCGAAGGTGTGGCTTTCGACAATATGCGCGTCGGCAGCGCCTGGAAGGGCTTCCGCGGCTGGATGTCCGCCGATCGTGCCGCCCTCACCCAGGACAACGCCAAGACCCTGGACGTGGCCTTGAAGAACAGCACCACGCTCGACACCGTCTACGGCCTCAAGAAGGAACTGGCGGCGGTCTGGGAGCGCTCGACCGCCTCCAAGGAAGAACTGGTCGCCCGCCTCGAAGACTGGTGCCGTCGCGCCGAAGCGACCGGCATCGTGCCCTTGCAGAATTTCTCGAAGCAGGTCCGGGCGTACGCCTAAGCAGTCACCGCCTCGATAAAAACCCCGCCTTCCGGCGGGTTTTTTATTGGGTTCATCGCATAACTCAGGCGACGGTCAGGCGCACGTCGATGTTGCCGCGGGTCGCGTTCGAGTAGGGGCAGACAATGTGAGCCTTGGCGACCAGGGCCTCGGCCGTAGCGCGCTCCATGCCGGGCAGCGAAATCTTCAGATCGACCTCGATGCCGAAACCGTTCGGAATGGCGCCGATACCGACGCTGCCGTCGATGGAGACATCGGCAGGCAGGGCGATCTTGTCGCGCGCGGCGACGAATTTCATCGCGCCCAGGAAGCAGGCGCTGTAGCCGGCGGCAAATAGTTGCTCGGGGTTGGTGCCCTCGCCGCCGGCGCCGCCGAGCGCCTTGGGCGTGGTCAGCTTCAGATCGAGATTGCTTTCAGCAACCACGGCACGGCCATCGCGACCGCCGGTGGCCTTGGCGTGGGCTGTGTAGAGGACTTGTTCTATCGACATGGTGGAACTCCTGTAAAAAATTTGAAGAGAAGGGTTGTTGCGACTTAAGTGACCTGTTGCTGCGCAACGGCAACAGGGAGATAGCGAGCTATTAAATAGTACGCTATATATTTATCAAAAAAATTGGCCACATCGGGACCAAGGGAGGTTTCAGGCATTTTTGAAAAGCCTTTCCCGCAGTAAAAACAAGCGATCCCGAATGGAGGCCAGTTCGTCCGGCGTACATTCGGTGGCACAAAAAACGCCTTCGGGTACAACCTTGACGCGCTGCTTGAGTTCACGCCCGCGCTTGGTAAGACTGACGATCACCTGGCGCTCGTCCGCCTTGGCCCGGTTGCGGTCCAGAAGGCCCAGGGTTTCCATGCGCTTCAATAGCGGCGTGAGCGTGGTCGAATCCAGATAGAGACGCTCGCAGATCTCGGACACGGTCAACGCATCGCGCTCCCACAGGACCAACAGCACCAGGTATTGCGGATAGGTCACGCCCAGCACGCGCAGCAACTTGCGGTAGACCTTGTTCATGGCCAGCATCGTCGAATACAGCGCGAAGCACAGCTGCTCATCGAGCAGCAGAGAAGCGGCGGGCTTGGCAGCTTGGGGCTTTTTTGGCGTGGGCATACGGCGATATTATATCGTGCGCTATTTAATTGCAAGCAATATAAATGGGTGGCCTTCTGCGGAAATGAAAAACGGTCGCTTAGGCGACCGTTTTCTTTTCCGGAAACCCGCCGAATTACTTCAGCTTGGTTTCCTTGTACATCACATGCTTGCGAGCCTTGGGATCGAACTTCATGATCTCCATTTTCTCGGGCATGGTCCGCTTGTTCTTGGACGTTGTGTAGAAGTGGCCGGTACCCGCAGAGGATTCCAGCTTGATTTTTTCGCGACCGCCTTTTGCCATGTTCGTTCTCCTTAGACCGCAACGCCCTGGGCGCGCAGTTCAGCGAGCACCACATCGATGCCCTTTTTGTCGATAGTACGAAGGCCGGCGTTGGTCAGGCGCAGACGCACCCAACGGTTTTCGGATTCGACCCAGAAGCGGCGGTACTGCAGGTTCGGCAGAAAGCGGCGCTTGGTTTTGTTGTTGGCGTGGGAAACATTGTTCCCGACCATGGGGGCTTTCCCCGTTACTTGGCAAACTCGTGCCATGACACACCTCGATAAACGATTGAAGATCGGACCGAAACAACCGGTTCCATTGATTTTGATGACTCTCAGACCTGCGGGAGCGCCAGAGAGCCCAAAACTATAACAGAACCAAGCACTTGGCGCAAGTATTCACTTGTAACCGGGAAATCCCCTCTCAGGACAGGATTCCCTGCTCCGCAAAGGACATCGTGGCCCCCGGGGCGACGATGAAATGGTCCAAAACCCGTACATCCACCAGGGCCAGCGCCTCGGCCAGGGCCTTGGTGAGC
>CAZCKI010000083.1:3815-9752 GCA_964498815.1 uncultured Burkholderiales bacterium | reverse complement strand
AACGACTGCGAAGTGATCCGCAACGGCGAACGGCAGATGGTGCCGGCGCTGGAAGGTCTGGAGACTATTCTGGTGCACGGTCTGGTGCTGGAATCGTTCACCACTTCGGGCGGGCTCGGCACCATGTGCGAGACCTACCACGGTCGCGTGCAGGAACTGAATTACAAGACCATGCGCTATCCCGGCCACTGCGAGCTGATGCGCTTTCTGTTGAACGAACTCTATTTGCGCGACGAGCGCGATCTCGCCAATAAATTGCTGCGCAATGCGCTGCCAGCGGTCGACGAAGACGTGGTGTTCGTCCACGCCGCAGTCGAAGGTCAGAAGGACGGGCGCCTGTCGCGCGAGGAATTCGTGCGCGCCTATCCCGCCATGCTGGTGGACGGCCGCAGCTGGCGCGCCATCTCGTGGACCACGGCGGCGAGTCTTTGCGCGGTGGTGGAGATGGTGGCGGGCGGGTCGCTGCCTGCGCGCGGCTTCATCCGGCAGGAAGACATTCCCTTCGACAAATTCCTGCAGACCCGGAACGGCGGCATTTACAGCAAGGCCGAAAAGGTCGCCGGCGGCGCGACTTTCAATGCTTGACGGGTAGCCGGATGACGGCGCCACAACCGGAGTTACGATGAAAATCACCGCGAGAATCTCCGCCATTCTTTGCATCGTCTTTGCCGTGGCATGCGCAAGCGTGGCGATCGCCGCGTTCAGCTCGCTGGGCGACATCACCGATCCGGTAAAGCTCGCCGACTCGAAGGGCTTCGCCTGGTTCTGGACCTTCCTGGCGGCGGTGGCGGCGGTGTTCGGCGGGCTGTCCTGGTGGATCGTCGGTACCGGCAAGTCTGGGCAGTAGACCGCGCTAGCCGCGCACTGTCGTATTGTTGCCTTACCGCGCGCGAGACGACACGGCCCAAAGCAGCACGAAGGTCAGCAGGCCGTTGACGATCAGCAGTTCAATGCCGAGCTGAAATCCCTCGGGCCGGGTGGCGAGCGCCCGCGCCAGCGCGAAGCAGATGAGGGGTGCTGCGACCACGGCGGCAATCAGCCCGCCGGTCTTGTCCAGCCGGCGGCGGGTGAACATGCCGAAGGCGAACAGTCCCAGCAACGGCCCGTAGGTGTAGCCCGCCAGCTTCAGGATGGTGTCGATCACCGATTTGTCATCCAGCCACTTGAAGCCCATCACAACAGTGAAGAACAGCAGCGCGAAGGCGATGTGCGTGAACTGGCGCACGCGCCTGGCCTTCGCGTCGCTCCAGTCGCTGCGGCTGCGAATGCCGAGGATGTCGATGCAAAAGGATGAGGTGAGGGCAGTCAACGCGCCGTCGGCGCTGGGGAACAGGGCGGAGATCAAGGCTACAAAAAAAATGATCTGCACCCAAGCCGGGAAATAGCGCATCACCACCATGGGGAATAGCTCGTCGCCGCCGGCCGGAAGCTGATGCGCTCGCGCGAACAGGGTCAGTAACGCTCCCAGAAACAGGAACAGGCCGTTCACCAGCAGGAGAACGAGACTGCTGCAAAAGATGTTCTTCTGCGAATCGGCGAGTCTCGGTACGCTGATGTTTTTTTGCATCATCTCCTGGTCGAGCCCGGTCATCACCAGGGCGATGAAGACGCCGCCCAGGACCTGCTTCAGCCAAAAGCCCGCGGCATTGGGATCGGTGTTCCAGACATGGGTGAGGTGACTTGCGGCAAGCCTTTCACTGACATTGCCTTCCATCGAGTGCGCCAAATAGACCACGCACACCGCCAGCCCTCCCAGCATGCAAGCCGTCTGCAAGGTGTCGGTGAAAACGATGGTCTTGACCCCTCCCTGGAAGGTGTAGAGCCAGATCATCAGCAGGATCACGCCGGCGGTGAGCGCGAAGGGCAGACCCGCCGCCTCGCCGATCAGCAGATGCAAAACGTTCACCACCAGATAGAGGCGCGCCGTGGCGCCCAGCACGCGCGACAGGATGAAAAACGCGGCGCCGGTTTTGCGCGCGGCCGGACCGAAGCGATTGCCCAGATAGTCGTAGAGCGAGGTGAGGCGCTCGCGGTAGTAGAGCGGCAGCAGCACCAGTGCCACCAGCATAAAGCCGATCCAGTTGCCGATCACGACTTGCAGGTAGGCGAAGCCATTGGCGCCCACCGTGCCGGGTACGCTGATGAAGGTGACTCCGGAGAGCATGGTGCCGACCATGCCAAACGCCACCAGCATCCAGTTGCTTTTGCGGTTGCCGATGAAAAACGATTCGTTGTCGGCCGCGCGGCCGGTGTACCAGGCTAGGCCCAGCAGCAGCAGGAAATAGGCCGCGATAATGACGAGGAAAGTGGTGGAGGCCAAGGCTGGTTGTGTTGGATTGTGCGCAGGCCATGATACGCAATCCGGCAGGCTGCGGACGCGCCAATGCAGGTAAAATGCGCATCCGCTCTACATTCTGAGGTTGCCTGGGAATGACTGCCGCTTTCTATAGCCAGTTGGATCAAACGCTGGCACAAATCAAGCAGGATGGTTTCTACAAGCGCGAGCGCGTGATCGCCGCGCCGCAAAACGCCGCCATCAAGCTGCAATCCGGCGCCGACGTGATCAATTTCTGCGCCAACAATTACCTGGGTCTCGCCGACGATGTGCGCCTGATCGAAGCTGCCAAAACCGGCATGGATGAATTCGGTTTCGGCATGGCCTCGGTGCGCTTCATCTGCGGGACACAGACCGAACACCGGCAGTTGGAAGAGGCGCTGGCGAAATTCCTGGGCACCGAGCAGGCCATCCTCTATTCCAGTTGCTTCGACGCCAACGGTGGCCTGTTCGAAACCATCCTCGGCGAAGAGGATGCCGTCATCAGCGACGCGCTCAATCACGCCAGCATCATCGACGGCATCCGCCTCTGCAAGGCCCAGCGCTTTCGCTACCAGAACAACGACATGGCCGACCTGGAAGCGCAGTTGCAGGCGGCCGATGCGGCGGGAGCGCGCTTCAAGCTGATCGCCACCGACGGTGTGTTTTCGATGGACGGCATCATCGCCAACCTGAAAGCGATTTGCGACCTGGCCGACAAGTACGAAGCAATGGTAATGGTCGATGATTCGCATGCCGTAGGGTTCATCGGCGCACGCGGCCGTGGCACGCCGGAGCATTGCGGCGTTGCCGAGCGCATCGACATCTACACCGGCACGCTGGGCAAGGCGCTGGGAGGCGCGTCAGGCGGCTACATCGCGGCGAAGGGGTCGGTGGTGGAATTGCTGCGCCAGCGTTCGCGGCCGTATCTTTTTTCCAATTCGCTGGCGCCGGCGATTGTCAGCGCCTCGATAACAGTGCTGGAACTGCTGGATTCTGCAGAGGGTGTAGCGTTGCGCTCACGCGTACGCGCCAACGGCGCACAATTCCGCGCGGCGATGAGCGCGCTGGGTTTTGACCTGGTGCCGGGCGAACACCCGATCGTGCCGGTGATGCTGGGCGACGCGCAACTGGCGAGCCGCATGGCGGATGCCTTGTTGGAAGAGGGTGTGTATGTGATCGGCTTCAGTTTCCCGGTGGTGCCCAAGGGCAAGGCGCGCATCCGCACGCAGATGTCGGCGGCGCATACGCCGGAGCAGATCGAGCGCGCGGTGGCGGCGTTTGCCAAGGTTGGGCGCGCATTGGGCGCCATCAAATAAGCGCGTAGTAAAGCCCTTCTCCCTTGGGAGAAGGGTTGGGATGAGGGTGTGATTTACGCTATTGCGACCAACCCTCATCCTCCGCCCTCTCCCAAGGGAGAGGGAACTAAACCGTGCGATGGCGTTGGCTATCGCAAGCTTGCAGGGGAAAAAAATGAGAGCATTGGCAAAACTGGAACGCGGCCCCGGTCTCACCATGACCGATGTGCCGGAACCCGAAACCGGGCACAACGACGTAAAAATCCGCATCAAGAAGACCGCCATCTGCGGCACCGATATCCACATCTGGAAGTGGGACGAGTGGGCGCAGGCCACCATCCCGGTGCCGATGCACGTGGGCCACGAGTACGTGGGCGAGATCGTCGAAATGGGCCAGGAGGTGAAGGGCTTCGAGGTCGGCGACCGCGTCTCGGGCGAGGGCCACATCACCTGCGGCCACTGCCGCAACTGCCGCGCCGGCCGCCGGCATCTTTGTCGCAATACGGTGGGTGTGGGCGTGAACCGCGCCGGCTGCTTCGCCGACTACCTGGTGATCCCCGCCTTCAACGCCTTCAAGATTCCCGACAGCATCAGCGACGATCTTGCCTCCATTTTCGATCCCTACGGCAACGCCACCCACACGGCGCTGTCGTTCAATCTGGTCGGCGAAGATGTCCTCATCACCGGCGCCGGTCCCATCGGCATCATGGCGGTGGCGATCGCCCGCCACGTCGGCGCGCGTCACATCGTTATTACCGATGTGAACGACTATCGCCTGAAGCTCGCCATGAACATGGGCGCCACGCGCGCGGTCAACGTCACGTACCAATCGCTCAAGGACGTCATGAACGAAATCGGCATGGTCGAAGGCTTCGACGTCGGCATGGAAATGTCCGGCGTGCCCTCTGCCTTCCAAAGCCTGCTCGAATGCATGAACCACGGCGGCAAGGTGGCGCTGCTGGGCATCCCGCCCTCGCACACCGCCATCGACTGGAACCAGGTGATTTTCAAGGGACTCGAAATCAAGGGCGTGTACGGCCGCGAAATGTTCGAGACCTGGTACAAGATGGTGGCGATGCTGCAAAGCGGGCTGGATCTCTCGCCGATCCTCACCCATCACTTCGGTGTGGAAGATTTCGACAAGGGCTTTGCGGCCATGCTGTCGGGCCAATCGGGGAAAGTAATTCTTGATTGGCGCTAAAAGGCTGTGAGGGGTAAGGCGTGAGGAGTGAGGAGAATCGCAAATTGGCACGTCTCCTCACTCCTCACCCCTCTCACCTCACGCATTTTCTTTGGGCTTGACCCGGAAAATCGCCGCCACCGGGCGTGGCCGCTTGGTGCCGGGCAGGCCGGTGCGGGCCGGCGCGGGTGCGGCGGTCTCTTCGGCCTTGTTGCCCGCCGAAGGTTCATAGGGCTTGCTGAAATCAAAACTCGGATCGGGACGCACGCCTGGCACCGGTGGCGTATCGAGGCTGCCGCGCGGACGTCGCCGGTGGGCATCGCGATCCTCGGGCGGACGCGAGCGCGGGGGGGCTTCGCGCGATTCCGGCGCCCGTGACGGTGTACGTGACGGCGCGTCGCGACCGTGGCGGGGGCTTGCGCCGCGTTCTTCGCTCAACCCATCTGGGATGGCGGCGCGCGGAATGGCGCGCTTCAGCAATTTTTCGATGCCCGCCAGGTATTCCATCTCATCCGGGCTCACCAGCGAGATCGCTTCGCCCGGCGTGCCGGCGCGACCGGTGCGGCCGATGCGGTGCACATAGTCTTCCGGCGTATTGGGGATTTCGTAGTTGATCACGAACGGCAGCTGGTCGATATCGATGCCGCGCGCGGCCACGTCGGTGGCGACCAGGATGCGCGACTGGCCCTGCTTGAATTCATCCAGCGCTACGGTGCGTTCACCCTGGCTGCGGTCGCCGTGGATGGCGGCGGCCGGCAGGCCGTCGCGCTGCAACTGGCGTGCGAGCTTGTCGGCGTCGCGCTTCATGCGCACGAAAATCAATACCTGTTTCATGTCGCGGCTGCGGATCAGGTGCGCGAGCAGGGCCACTTTCTTGGCGGCGGGCACTTCGTACACCTGATGGCTGACCAGATCGGCCGGCGCGTTGCGGCGCGCCACTTCAATCATTTGCGGCGAGCGCATGAATTCGCCGGCGAGGCGTTTGATTTCCTCGGAGAAGGTGGCCGAGAACAGCAGGTTCTGCCGCTGCGCCGGCAACACGCCGAGGATGCGCTTGATGGCCGGCATGAAGCCCATGTCGAGCATGCGGTCGGCCTCGTCCAGCACCAGCATCTGCACCTGCGAGAGATTGATGCTCTTTTGCT
>CAZCKI010000083.1:0-3805 GCA_964498815.1 uncultured Burkholderiales bacterium | reverse complement strand
TCAGTCGGCCCGGGGTGGCGACGACGATTTCCACGCCAGCGTGCAGGGCCTTGATCTGCGGCTTGATGTCGATACCACCGTAGACCACGGCGATCCGCAGCGGCACGTATTTGCCGTAAGTGCGCACTGACTCTTCAACTTGCGCGGCCAGTTCGCGGGTCGGCACCAATACCAGGGCGCGCACCGGGTGGCGGGCGGGCGAGGTGCTGGTGCTGGCGTGCGGATGCAGCAATTGCAGCAGCGGCAGGGTGAAGCCGGCGGTTTTGCCGGTGCCGGTCTGAGCGCAGCCCATGATGTCGTGGCGGGCGAGGATTTCCGGGATCGCCTTGGCCTGGATCGGGGTCGGCTCGGTATAGCCCTGCTCTTCGACTGCGCGTAGCAATTCGGGCAATAAATTCAGTGCAGCAAAAGACATTCGGACAACCTTAAAAAGCTGCCCCTTGCAGTAAGTACTTGATTCGCGAAGGCGAATTCGGGGCGGCGGGAAAACGGGAGTTTGTGGCAGGCATTGTACAGGGGAAGGCCCCAGCTCGCTGATAAACGCTGCGACTCCGCCGCCAGGCACCGGCTGGCCGGGGGTCGTGTAGGGTAAACTGGCGTCCGCCGACCGACTACAGCCTGCTGACGCCGGGTGTTTCGGGCGCACCCCCCCGGTCCCTTTCCAGTCACATTGCACGCATGATTCCCACCGAAAGCCTGGTCATCGAATGCCAATTCGCCGTGCGCGCCGCGCGCGCGGGCAAGATTCGTCTGGCGCTCGACGCCGCGCGCATGGGTTACCGCCGCGCCGAGCTCGCCGGCAGCGAAAGCGACCGCTTGATGGCCCTTAATACGCTGGCGTTTTGTCAATTGGTCAACGGCGCATTCATCGAATCGATGACCTCGGCCATGGACGCCTTCCCGCTCGCGCAAAAGCTGCGCGAACGCGGCCAGGCAGCCACATCGTTGTCGATCTCGGCGGCGGCATCGATCTATATGCTCGATACCGGCGCATTGGCCGACGATATGCTCGAGTATTGCCTGCGCGAAGCGCTCGAACTGGCCGATCCGACGCTGGAACTGCTGGTGCGGAATTCGCGCGGAGTGGTGATGCTGGTGCAAAAACGTTTTGACGAAAGCATCGCCGAGTTTCGCGCCGCGAGCGCCTTGCTGGATGCCGCCGACGGCACCACACCGCCCTCGGTCGTGCAAAGCAATATCGCCGGCGCCGTGATGCGCCAGGCCAACGCCGCCGATGCGGCTACTCGCGAAGCTCGCCAGCAAGAAGCCCGGCAAATATTGCTCGAAGCGCTGGCAGGTGCGCGCGCCGAAGCCAGCCTGGAAGCGGAAGCGCGCGCGCATTACGCGCTCGGTGTGCTGCATGCGAATCGCGATGAACACGAGGCCGCGCTCACCGAACTGGAAGCCGCGATGCGGCTTTCGGACGAACTGACGCACCGCTATCGCGGCATGTCGGTGCGCGCCGAAGTCGGCGCTGCGTTGATGGCGTTGCAACGCAACGATGAGGCGCGCGTCATGATCGACGCGGCCATTGCCGAAGGCGAGCTGCGCCGGCCTTGCCGCGAATTGCACAAGATGCATACGACCTCCGCGGAATTATTCGAACGCTGCGGCGAACCCGAGGCGGCGGCGAATGCGCACAAACGCGCAGCCGAAGAGCGCGAAAGCTACCAGCACGAATGCGACCTGGTGCGGCAGGAATTGCAGGGATTGTGGCTGGGCCTCAGCCAATCCAAGGCGCGCTAGGGACAATTCTTACCAGATTCCGGTATTGGCCATCGACAGCCACGGTTCCTGCGGCGGCAGTGCCGCCCCGGCTTGCAGCAACTCGATCGAAATGTGGTCGGGCGAGCGCACGAAAGCCATGCGGCCGTCCCGCGGCGGCCGGTTGATGGTGACGCCCGCGTCCATCAGTTTTTGGCAGGTCGCGTAAATATCGTCGACCGCGTAGGCGATGTGGCCGAAATTGCGCGCGCCGGAGAGCACTTCCGGGTCCCAGTTCCAGGTCAGTTCGATGGCCGCCGATTCGTCGCCGGGAGCGGACACGAAGGCCAGCGTATAGCGGCCCTTTTCGTTTTCCTGCCGTCGCGTTAGCGTGAGGCCCAGCTTGTTGCAATAGAAATCGAGCGATGCATCCAGATCGCTCACGCGCACCATGGTGTGGAGATATTTCATTTTGTAACTCCGGGCTTTTGGAAATGGACCGTCAGGGTAAAGGGTACCTTATTTGGGATTGAGGATTGAGGATTGAGGATTGAGGTGGACCTGGGAGGGAACGATTTTCCGGTGCTGTGGGTCTGACCGACAAGGGGGTATCAAATCGTGCTGAACAGGGGCGGGTTGGCCGGATGTACGCTATTGCTTGCGATGCAGGCGGGGGATGCCCTTGCACAGACGACGCTTGCACCGGTCCCCAAGCAGAAAATGGACGAGATTCGAGTCAGTCCGCAGATCGAGCCGGAGGACCGCAAGTCTGTCGAAAAGCCGCCCTTGCAGAAAATGAACGAATTTCTCAATGGCAAGGGCAGGTCCTTGGGTACCGTTGTTACGGAATCGCCGACCAGCGACGGCCGCCGCATCGCCGAAATCACCATGGGCGACACAGTATTCTGCGTCGAAGACCGCCGCGGCCAGATCGACTTTTCCGGAATCGGACGTGGCGGCATGGCGACCCGGCCCGCCGTAGGCAAACACTGCCGGTGAGGATGCGGCAGAATCAGCTGGCGGCCGATGTGCCGTTGATGCACGCCGTACCGGAACCTCCCCGTTTCGGGCGACAATCGCACCCTCACGCTAATCCGGGCACAGTGTCGTCTTCAATGAAGTGGTTTGCCGCTCCGGCGCTCGCCGTTACTCCAGCGCTTTTCATCGATCCGCAACGGCGCCCGGTCCGCAGCCTTCTGACCGGGCTCGCGCTGTCGTTGTGCGTGCACCTGGCGGTCCTGCTGTTGACGCCGGCGCCGCTCAAGACCGGCGAGCCGCCGGGCGTGCCGACCAAGGGCCCGCTGATCGTGCAACTGGCGCCTCGTTCGGAGCCGGCCCTGTCGGCGGCGCCGCCACCGCCCCCCACGCCGCCTGCGCCGTCCCCGCCCCGGCGCGTGATCGCCACCGCCAAGCCGTCGGCACAGATGCCCCCGGTGATGCCGGAGCCCGAACCCAAGCCGCAGCCGGAAACCCCGGTGCCGCCCAGGCCGCTGAGTTTTTCCGAAGCGATCGAGGCGCGCCGCCGCGAGCTGGCCGACAACGACGCGCGCATCAATGCCGCCGAAAGTGCCGCGAGCCGCGGCCCCAGCGACGAGGAGCGCACCGCCGCCAATATCAACCGCAATCTTTCCACGCTCAACCAGAGCGGCGGCACCAGCGGCGTGTTCCAGATCACCGCCAAGGGCACGCGCACCGGCAGCTTCAAGTTTCGCGGCTGGAAAAACGATCCCGGCAGCGGCTGGCAGCAAACCATTGAAGTCGACGCCGGCACCGGCGGCAATATCGAGCTCGCCATGGTGCAAAAAATGATCGCCCTGATCCGCGAGCACTACCAGGGCAATTTCAACTGGGAATCGCGCAAGCTCGGCCGGGTGGTGGTGCTGTCGGCCCGGCAGCAAGATAATGCTGGACTGGAACAGTTTTTGCTGAGAGAATTTTTCGACAACTAGCCTTTTTGGAGCCGCACCAAAAAAACCGTACCGCCGTTAACCCTTTTCGCCTTTTCCGCCGTTGAAACACCGTCAACTTAGGGAAGGTCTGATGAAATATTGGGGATCGCGTTTTGACGAGATTGGCCCATATGCTAGGCGCGGAGCTGGTG
>CAZCKI010000082.1:0-9788 GCA_964498815.1 uncultured Burkholderiales bacterium | reverse complement strand
GCGCAGGGCACCATCTATCCCGACGTGATCGAAAGCAACGCCGCCAAGACCAAGAAGGCGCACACCATCAAGTCGCACCACAACGTCGGCGGGCTGCCTGAGTCGCTGCATCTCAAATTGCTGGAGCCGCTGCGCGAATTGTTCAAGGATGAAGTGCGAAACCTCGGTGTCGCGCTGGGCCTGCCGCGCAGCATGGTGTTCCGGCATCCCTTCCCAGGACCGGGACTCGGTGTTCGCATCCTCGGCGAAGTGAGCAAGGAAGCAGCCGACCTGCTGCGCCGCGCAGATGCCATTTTCATCGACGAGCTGCGCGCTGCCAGGGACGAAAACGGCGTTTCCTGGTACGACAAGGTCGCGCAGGCCTTCGCGGTCTACCTGCCGGTCAAGAGTGTCGGCGTGATGGGCGACGGGCGCACCTACGAATACGTGGTCGCGTTGCGTGCCGTGCAGACCACCGATTTCATGACGGCACACTGGGCGGAGCTGCCGTATTCGCTACTGGCCAAAGTATCGAACCGTATCATCAACGAGGTGCGCGGCTTCAATCGCGTCGTGTACGACGTAAGCGGTAAGCCGCCGGCTACGATTGAATGGGAGTAAAACAGGGCGTCAGATCATTTTGTCCGCATTGTTCTTTATTTACCGATGACTGTTTGGTGCTCCATAACAGATACACATGCAGGCTATCTATTCAGCCTGAGCGATTCACTTAGAATTGTTGAGACACATAAACCTGATGTGTTAGTCCCTGTGACAGACGGCAATATGATTATCGCCAGCGATTATTCAGGTCAACACAAGGGAGCAAGTCATGAAGCATACTCATTTCTCGTCACTACCGACAAAGCGTTGACCGAATGGTTGCCATCCTTAAGTAGATTTCGCGAACAATGGCTGCCGGACAATCGACGTATCTCTTTCAAAAAACTCGGCGAACCTGTTCGTTGGCGAGCGCTTCCATCTTTTCTTGAGACGGTAGGTAAGTTACGAGGAAATCTCATCACGATCTTGATCGATAGGAGAGTGGGTAGTTTCATGCCGGGCGGCCCTGCCGCTGCAATTGAAGTATTTCCCAATTGTTTCCCTATTCAGGCCAAGTCGGGCACCGTCGAAAAGATGCTCAGACTTGCAAGCTTCGTCGCGTTGATCCTGTCAGGATTGCGGCGAGAGGATCAAATGTCGCTTTGGATAAGTGATCATGATGAAGCGCTAGATAGTCACGATAAGCGCGAGCAATTTGCACGTCTAGCCACCTACTTCACATTCGGCATCACAGGTTGGAAACAGGCGGCAGACCATATATTTGGTACCACAGAATTGCCTGAAGCACCCTATTGGTCGGAAGACGTCGCGGCCGTGGCGGACCTTGCCGCAGGTGCCTACTGTCAGTTGAGCGCGCATCTCCCCGCTTTTTTGGGCGTGGAGTCTTGGCGAGTAGGGGTAAGTTCAAACAATGTCGAAAACCAGCGTGCAGGCGCGATTGGTAATTGGCTGGCTACAAGCCGGAGTGCTCTAAAGCACGTGCTCTTGCGACTGGAGCAAGATGGTGGCGGAAATACTCGAGCTTCCGCGCAAGCATTCGATAACACTCTCAGTGGGTCGTAATTGTCGAGATAGTGATGATGCGATTGTCGAAAATAGCATGATGGGAATGGAGAGAAAATCAAGATGAATCGCCAAAATATTTCATCCGGCGCCCCTTGGGAACCCGTGGTCGGCTACTGCCGCGCGGTACGCATCGGCAATCACATCTGGGTGTCGGGCACCACGGCCACCGATGAAAACGGCAAGGCGGTGGGTGAGGGCGACGCCGGCGCGCAAATGCGCTACGCGCTCGAAATCATTGGCCGCGCCTTGAAGGAGGCCGGCGCCGGTTTCGGCGACGTGGTCCGCACCCGCACCTTCGTCACCGATATTTCGCAGTGGGAAGCGATCGGCAGGGTGCACGGCGAGTTCTTCGCCAAGGTGCGGCCGGCGGCCACCATGGTCGAGGTCTCGCGGTTGATCGACCCCGCGCACCTGATCGAAATCGAAGTGGACGCCTTCGTCGGCGATTAAATAAAACCCTCTCCCGCTTGCGGGAGAGGGTACCCGGAAGGCGGGAGAGGGCACTCTACTCATGCGCAAAGACGCTAAAACTGAGTTTGCCAAGATCCTGCGCAAAGAGATGACTGACGCGGAGCGCAGACTCTGGCACTACCTGCGCGCGGGTAGATTGGGCGGGCACAAATTCAAGCGCCAGGTTCCTATAGGTCCATATATTGCCGATTTCGCGTCACTATCTCTCGGCCTAGTGATTGAGCTGGATGGCGGACAGCATGTTGATCAGGTTCGTCAAGATGAGGCGCGCACGCTGTTTTTGCGTGCAAAAGGCTTTGCTGTGCTGAGATTTTGGAATGATGATGTCCATCTGAAAACAGAGATTGTGCTTGAGGAGATTTGGCAGCAAATCACCGCCCTCTCCCCAACCCTCTCCCGCAAGCGGGAGAGGGAGTCGGAGCGATAGCCTGATTTCAGGCATCATCACGTCATGTACGAACATATCTCGGCCCCGGTCATCCCGCGCAAGCAATTTCATTCGCGGGTTTTGCGCAGTTTCCTGCTGGGGGTGATCCTGATAGCGGTGTCGCTTGCCATCGGCATGATCGGCTTTCTGCACTACTTTCCTAAAATGGACTGGGCCGATGCCTTCGTCAACACCGCCATGCTGCTGTCGGGCATGGGGCCGCTGGCGCAGCCGGAAACCACGCCCGCGAAGATTTTCGCCGGGCTATACGCCTTGTATTCCGGGCTGATGTTGCTGGTGGCGGCGGGCGTGGTGTTCGCGCCGGTGATCCATCGCTTTCTGCACAAGATGCACGCCGACGACGATGACGAGAAAAGTAGGCGTGCCCCGCCGGCAAAGCCGCCGCCGCGAAAGGGTTCGGAGACGCCCACGTGACACATTCGAAGGTCTTTGCCGCACATGGTTGACGGACGCGATGATGCGTTCATGCGCCAGGCGCTGGCGCAGGCGCAGCTTGCACGCGAAGCCGGTGAGGTGCCGGTCGGCGCGGTCGTGGTGAAGGACGGTGAAATCATCGGACGCGGTTTCAATCAGCCGATCGGTTCGCACGATCCGACCACGCACGCCGAGGTGGTGGCCTTGCGCGATGCGGCCTCGCGCCTCGCCAACTATCGCCTGCCCGACTGCGACCTCTATGTCACGCTGGAGCCCTGCATGATGTGCGTGGGCGCCATGCTGCACGCCCGCATAAGGCGCGTCGTATTCGGCGCGCCCGACCCGAAAACGGGGGCCTGCGGCAGCGTGATCGACCTGCCCGCCGAAAAGAAACTCAATCACCACGCGGTATTCGAAGGCGGTGTACTGGCGCAGGATAGCGCCGACCTGCTGCGGCAATTTTTTGCCGAACGGAGGAATGCGATATGAAGCATTTGAGCGCGCTCGACGCCCTGTTCCTGTACATCGAAACGCCGGAAACGCCGATGCACGTCGGCAGCCTGATCATTTTCGAAAAGCCAAAAGCGGCCACAGGAAAGCGCAGTGCCAGTATTTTTCCGAAGATCCGCAAGCACGTCGTGTCGCGCATGCACCTTGCTCCCTTGTTCACGCGCAAGCTCGCCTTCATGCCCTTCGATCTGACCAATCCGATCTGGGTGGACGACAACGATGTCGACCTCGGCTGGCACATTCGCTCGGTGAACCTGCCCAAGCCCGGCACCCGCGCTCAGCTCGATGCGATGATCGCCGAGTTGCACGAGGGCATGCTCGACCGCGACCGGCCGCTGTGGCAATTCACCGTGATCGAAGGTTTGCAAAGCGGCGAATTTGCCTTTTACGCCAAGCTGCACCACGCCGGGCTCGACGGCCAGGGTGGGGTTGCCTTGGCGCAGGCGGTGCTGGATGTGGACGCCAAGCCGAAGCCGGTCAAAGGCAAGGTCGCCGCAGAAAAGCGACTGCCGCCGTCTGCCGCCAGGATGTTGTCGGATGCGTTTCGCACCACCGTTGCGCAGTACGGCAAAATTGCCTCCGCCGTGCCGGGCGCATTGAAATCGCTGTCCGCGCTCGGCGGCGGAGCGGCGGCCTTGTCGGCTTCGCAGGCGCGCAAGATGGGGGCACCGTCCGAACAACTGGGCGGGCTCGCCGAGTTCGCCGGCAAGGCGGCGAAAATCAAATCCACCGATTCTCCGCTCGCCGCCGTCAAGAAAATGCTGCCTTCAGGCATTAAGCTCGGGCCGCGCACACCCCTCAATGTCGCCATCGGCGCCAGGCGTACCTTCCTGACCGCGCGCATTTCGCTGGACGAAACCAAGGCCCTCGCGCGGCACTTCGAAGTGAAGCTGAACGACATCGTGCTCGCCACCTGCGCGGGCGCCCTGCGCCGCTACTTCGCAAAGAGTCCCGCCACACTCGCCAAGGCGATGGTCGGCGCGGTGCCGGCCAGCTTGCGCGCACCGGGAGACACCACCGCCAACAACCAGGTGACGATGATGCTGATCGATCTCGCCACGCAAATGAAGGACCCGATCAAGCGCCTGGCGGCCATCCATCGCTCCAGCCAGAGTGCCAAGATGACCACCGGCGCCATGAAGGGCATCACCAGCACCGTCACCGGCGACCTGCCGACGCTGGGCATCCCGTGGTTAATGAGCGTGATCACGCCGCTGTATCGGACCGCGGTCGCGACCAATCGTATTCCGGTGGTGGCCAACGTGGTGATTTCCAATGTGCCGGGCCCGCCGATGCCGCTGTTCATGGCCGGCGCTGCCTTGCGCGAATACTATCCGGTGTCGATCGTCACCCACGGGCTCGCGCTCAATATCACCATCCAGAGTTACGCGGGCTCGCTAGACTACGGCTTCATCGCAGCCAAAGACCAGGTGCCGAAACTCGACCGGCTGATTGCCCACTTGCACGCGGCGCACAAGGAACTGCTGCAGATCATGGCTGCAAAGGCGCCGATGGCCGCGCCCGCCACGAAAAAAACGGTACGTCGTCCTGCGCGCAAGCCGCCGTCCAGCGTCAAAAAGCGGGCATAATGCGCGGCAATATGGCGGCACGAAAAACGCAGGCGCGCGCGCCCAAAACCTCGCACGCCGATCTCAACGCTGACACGGCCGACGCGCTGCGTCCGCCGAGCAATCTGCTGCTGGCCCTCGAAAGCCGGGCGCCGCTGGAGTTGGGCGCTACGTTAGCGGCGTGGCCGCTACTGAAATCAGCGCCGGCCGGCGACGGCCATGCGGTGATCGTATTCCCGGGCCTCGGCGCCGGCGACTTTTCCACCGTGCCGCTGCGCAACTTTCTCGACGCACAGGGCTACCAGACCTTCGGCTGGGATCTAGGCTTCAATTTCGGCCCGCGCGAAGGTGTGGTGCAAAAAAGCATCGACCGCGTGGCGGAGATCCACAAGAGCAGCGGCCGCAAGGTGAGCCTGATCGGCTGGAGCCTCGGCGGCGTCTATGCGCGCGAATTCGCCAAAGCCTTGCCGGACCATGTGCGCAGCGTCATCACGCTGGGCACCCCATTCGGCGGCGACCCCAAGGCCACCAACGCCTGGCGCTTCTATCAATTCGCCAGCGGCCACAAGCTCGACGACCCGAAGCTTTTGCACCATCTCAAGGAAGCGCCGCCGGTGCCGACCACCTCGATCTTCAGCCGCAGCGACGGTATCGTCGCCTGGCCGCTTTCGTACCAGGTCGAATCGCAGCGCGCGGAAAACATCGAAGTGATCGCGAGCCACGTCGGCCTCGGCCTGCATCCGGCCGCGCTGTATGCCGTCGCGGACCGGTTGGCGCAGGCGGAAGGGCGTTGGAAAAAGTTCGACCGCGAAGGCTGGCGACGCTGGTTCTATCGCGACCACACCCGCCCTGCCGACCAGTATTTTTAGGCCTCGATGCCGGCAGTCCAGGCCAACGGCCTCCAATTCGAATACGAAACGCTGGGCAACCCTGCCGATCCGCCGCTATTGCTGATCATGGGGCTCGGCATGCAGTTGGTGGCATGGCCGGATGGTTTTTGCCGGGAGCTGGTGGCGCGCGGCTTTTACGTGATCCGCTTCGACAATCGCGACATCGGCCTCTCCACGCCGCTGGACCACCTGGGTGTGCCGAACATCGCCTGGGAATTCGCCAAGTACCAGTTGCGCGTGCCGCTGCACGCGCCGTATGTGATCGACGACATGGCCAACGACACGGCGGCGTTGATGGATGCGCTAGCCATCGCTCCCGCACACGTGGTCGGCGCCAGCATGGGCGGCATGATCGGCCAGAACCTCGCCGCGCGTTTTCCGCAAAAGGTGCGTACGCTTACGTCGATCATGTCCACCACCGGCAAGCGCAGCCTGCCGAAGCCAACCATGTCCGCCACTGCAGCGCTGCTCACGGCTCCCGCCGCGAAAGGCGATATCGAAGCCGGCATCAAGCGCATGTTTAAACTGTTTCGCACCATCGGCGGCCGCATCCAGGACAGCGATGCCGAGCTGTGGGCACACTGCGAGCGCCACGTGCGCCGCTCCAGCCGCACGGCGGGCGTCGCGCGCCAATTGATGGCGGTGGCAGCCTCCGGCAACCGCAGCAAATTGGTGCAGACCATCGTTGCACCCACCCTGGTGATCCACGGCAGCGACGACCCGCTGCTGCCGCCCGCCCACGGTGTGGAAACCGCGCGACTGATCGCGGGCGCGAAGCTCAGCATCGTCGAAGGCATGGGCCACGATCTGCCGATTGCGCTGCACCTGCGGCTGGCCGACCAAATCGCCGCGCACGGCCGCGCTACCTAAGCGGCGTCCGCCTCGGCAAACGTCGCGCGCACCTTGCGCGCCGCATTCACCATCGCCGTCAGGGCCGCCTCGGTCTCGGGCCAGCCGCGTGTCTTGAGGCCGCAATCGGGATTGACCCACAGCCGTTCCACCGGAATCACCGCGACCGCTTTGGTGAGCAAGCGCACGATCTCATCTTCGTCCGGCACGCGTGGCGAGTGGATGTCGTACACACCCGGGCCGATTTCGTTGGGATAGTGAAAGCGGCCGAAGGCATCTAACAGCTCCATGTCCGAGCGCGAGGTCTCGATGGTAATGACGTCGGCGTCCAGCGCCGCGATGGCAGGCAGGATGTCGTTGAACTCCGAGTAGCACATATGCGTGTGGATCTGGGTGGCATCGGCGACGCCGCAAGAGGCGATACGAAAGGCTTCGCCCGCCCAGTCGAGGTAGTTCCGCCAGTCGTTCTTTTTCAGCGGCAAGCCTTCTCGGAAAGCGGGCTCGTCGATCTGGATGATGCGGATGCCGGCTTTTTCCAGATCCAGTACCTCGTCGCGCAGCGCGTATGCGATCTGCAACGCGGTGGCGGCGCGGCTCTGGTCGTCGCGCACGAACGACCATTGCAGCATCGTCACCGGTCCGGTCAGCATGCCCTTCATCGGTTTGCCGGTGAGGCTTTGCGCATACGCGGCCCATTCCACGGTCATCGCCTCGGGGCGGTAGACGTCGCCGTACAGCAGCGGCGGCTTCACGCAGCGCGAGCCGTAACTTTGCACCCAGCCGTTGGCGGTGAAGGCATAGCCCCACAGCTGCTCGCCGAAGTATTCGACCATGTCGTTGCGCTCGGGCTCGCCGTGCACCAGCACGTCGAGCCCCAGCTTTTCTTGGCGCGCGACCGCTTCGCGGATTTCGGCGCGCATCGCTTCCAAATAGTCGAGCGCCTTGATCTCGCCGCGCTTCAGGGCCGCGCGCGCCTTGCGAATCCCGCCCGTCTGCGGGAAGGAGCCGATGGTAGTGGTCGGCAGCAGCGGCAAGCCCAGCACCGCGCGTTGCGCGCTCGCGCGTTCGGTGTGCGGCCCACGCCGGCGCGCATCTTCCGGGCGCTTGGCCGCGGCGCGCGCGCGCACCAGATCGTTGCGCAGTCGCGGAGAGACTAGGCGTGCCGCATGTGCTGCCGCGGCACCTTCAAGTTCGCCGGCCACACTCTCCGCGCCTTCGTTCAGGGCCCGCGTCAATATCGCCAGCTCCCCCAGTTTTTGCACGGCGAAGGCGAGCCAGGAGCGGATTTCCTTGTCGAGCTTTTCTTCCGGCGCCAGATCGACCGGCACGTGCAGCAGGGAGCAACTGGGCGCCAACCAGAGCTTGTCACCAAATTTTTCCTGCGCGAATTCCAGTGCCTTCAGCGCGGCGGCCAAATCCGTGCGCCAGACGTTGCGTCCATCGACGATACCCAGCGACAACACTTTGTCCGCCGGCAGCGCGGCGGAGAAGGCAGCCAGCTGCTGCGGTGCGCGCACCAGGTCGATATGCACACCAGCCACCGACAGGGCAGCGATCGCTTTGGCGTGCTCCTCGACCGATTCAAAGTAGGTGGCAAGCAGGATGCGCGGCGCTATCCCGGCAAGTGCCGCGTAGGCGCCACTGAAGGCGCGTCGCCATTCGGCGGGAAGATCGAGGGCCAGGATCGGCTCATCCAGTTGCACCCACTCGACGCCGTCCGCTTTCAGTTCGGCAAGCAGCAGCGCATACGCCGAGAGCAGGTGCGGCAATAGCGCCAGGCGCTCGCTGCCGTCCTTGGTTTTGCTCAGGTACAAAAAGGTGAGCGGCCCCACCAGCACCGGCTTGACGCGGTGGCCCAGGGCTTGGGCTTCGGCGATCTCCTCGAACAGCCAGCGCACGCCGCCTTCGAAGCGCGTATCCGCCGCCAGTTCCGGCACCAGGTAGTGGTAGTTGGTGTCGAACCACTTGGTCATTTCCAGGGCGTGCTGTCCGGTATTGCCGCGCGCCAGCGCGAAGTATTGCGAGAGCGTCAGCTTGGAAGCGTCGAAGCCGAAGCGCGCGGGCAGCGCCCCCAGGTGGGCGGCCATGCTGAGCATATGGTCGTACCAGGCGAAGTCGCCGACGGTGACATAGTCCAGGCCGGCGCGCTGCTGCGCGGCCCAATTGCCGGCGCGTACCGTTCGACCCGTTTCTTGCAGGGCCGCCTCGGTGGACTCGCCTTTCCAGAACGATTCGAGCGCGAACTTCAGTTCGCGCTGCGGGCCGATGCGCGGGAATCCCAGGGTGTGTGCGACTGCCATGACTTTCTCCGACATCAAAAAAGACATAGGTTGGCAGTTCGCGGTATATTACTCAAACGATATTATTTGTGTTTCAACATGAATTACATTCATAGTAAAAATTGGCCGTGAAATCCCTGCTTGAACTGCGTCACCTGAAAACCCTGTCCGTCCTGCGCGAGGCCGGCAGCCTGTCGCGCGCGGCCACACTGCTGAACCTGACGCAATCGGCCCTCTCGCACCAGGTGAAACTGCTGGAAGATCATTACAGTGCGGCGCTGTTCGAACGCAAATCGGTGCCGATCCGTTTCACCACTGCGGGTCTGCGTTTGCTGGAACTGGCCGGGCAGGTGCTGCCGCAGGTGGAAAACGCCGAGCGCGACGTGCTGCGCCTGGCGCAGGGCACCGCCGGACAGTTGCGCATCGCCGTCGAGTGCCACACCTGTTTCGACTGGCTCATGCCGGTGATGGACCGCTTCCGCCCGCAGTGGCCTGAAGTGGAGCTCGACATTCTCTCGGGCTTTCACGCCGATCCTGTGGGCCTGATTCACCAGGATCGCGCCGACATCGCCATCGTTTCCGAGCACGACGAGACCGAGGACCTTGATTTCCATCCCCTGTTCCGCTACGAAATCGTTGCCCTGATGCCGGCCGATCACAAGCTCGCCGAAAAGGACCACCTCACCGCCCGCGACTTCGCCCGCGAGACCCTCATCACCTATCCCATCCCCGACGATATGCTCGACATCGT
>CAZCKI010000081.1:0-9834 GCA_964498815.1 uncultured Burkholderiales bacterium | reverse complement strand
TGTCGACGGCCACCGCGGTCTTGCCGGTCTGACGATCGCCGATGATGAGTTCGCGCTGGCCGCGTCCCACCGGCACCATGGCGTCGATCGACTTCAAACCGGTCTGCACCGGCTGCGACACCGACTTGCGGTCGATCACGCCCGGGGCGACTTTCTCGATGATGTCGGTCATCTTGGCGTTGACCGGACCCTTGCCGTCAATCGGCTGACCCAGCGCGTTCACCACGCGGCCGATCAGTTCGGGACCGACCGGGACTTCCAGAATGCGGCCTGTGCACTTCACCGTGTCGCCTTCGGAGATGGTCTGGTATTCACCCAGCACGACGGTGCCGACCGAATCGCGCTCTAGATTCAGGGCGAGGCCGAAGATATTGTTCGGGAACTCGATCATTTCGCCTTGCATCACGTCGGCGAGGCCGTGCACGCGGCAGATGCCGTCGGTGACGGAGATGACGGTGCCTTCCGAGCGCTTTTCGACAGCGGCGGGAAGCGCCTGGATTTTCGATTTGATCAGCTCGCTGATTTCAGCCGGATTGATTTGCATCGCCTGCTCCAATACTCAGAATTCGTAAGTTCGCCTGACGCTTATGCCGTCAGGGCGTGTTTCATTTGTTCCAAGGTGTCGCGCACCGAGGCGTGCACCACATCGTCGCCGACCTGCACGCGCGCGCCACCGATCAGCGATTCATCCACCCGCACTTCGGCCACTACCTTTTTGCCGTAGCGTTTTGCCAGCGCATCGACCAGGCCCGCCTTGTCGTCGTCCGACAGCTCGCGCGCGCTGGTGATGATGGCCTTGACCACGCCATCGTGCTCGCGCTGCAGGCGCTCGAAATGGTCGCTGATGAAAGGCAGCAGGGCGGTCTTGCCGTTATCGATGAGTGCCGCCAACAAGTTGGTGAGCGGCGCCTGCACCGAGCCCGATACCACCGAGGCCAGCAGCGTCGCTTTTTCCGCAGCGGTCAGCCGCGGATTGCCGAGCGCCGAAGTCATTTGCGCATTGGCTGCCGCCGCACCCAGCGCCCGGACGTTGGCGCCGTAGGCGGCCACGTCGCCGGCGTCGACCGCGGAGCGGAACACCGCTTCCGCGTAGGGCCGTGCGATGGTGGTCAGTTCAGCCATTAGAGCTGCGCCTTCAGCTGGTTCAACATGTCGGCGTGGACCTTGGTGTCGACTTCGCGCTTGAGGATCTTTTCCGCACCCGCCACCGCCAGGGCCGCAACCTGCTCGCGCAACTGGTCGCGGGCCTTTTGCTGTTCCTGGACAATTTGCGCGTGTGCGGCGGCGATGATGCGTTCCGCTTCCACCTTGGCTTGCGCCTTGGCTTCGTCGATCTGCCGCAGGGCAGACTTTTCGTTTTGCGCGCGGAGGTCGGCGACGGTATCGCGCGCCTCCTTCAGCATCACGGCCTTTTCCTTCTCGCCCTCGGCGAGTGCGGCCTTGCCCTTTTCGGCTTCGGCGAGGCCTGCGGCGATCTTGGCGCGACGCTCGTCGATGGCCGTCAGCAGCGGCGGCCAGACGACCTTCCAGGTAAACCAAAGGAACAGGGCAAACGCGATCGCTTGCGCCACTAAGGTGTAATTTAAGTCCATGACGGCTTCCCGCTTGAAGAATTGCGACTAAAAGCGATTATTTGAAGCCGGCAGCCAGCGGGTTACCGAAGGCAAACAACATGGCCAGACCCACGCCGATGATGAAGGACGCGTCGATCAAACCCAGCAGCAGGAACACCTTGGCTTGCAGCTGCGGGATCAGTTCCGGCTGGCGGGCGGCACCTTCCAGAAACTTGGAGCACATGATGCCCACGCCGATACAGGCTCCGGCGGCACCGAGACCGATGATGAGGCCGATACCGATTCCGGTGTAGGCCTGGATCATCGCGAGAAGTTGAAGTTTGGGGTCCATGGTTTTCCTTTCTTTCCTATGCGTTGAATGGTGATTCTTGAATCAGTAATGCGAATCAGTGATGCTCGTGCGCCAAGCTGATGTAGACCACGGTCAACATCATGAAAATATAGGCCTGCAGGGCGACGATCAGGATGTGGAAAATCGACCAGCCCAGCCCCAGCACGACGGCGAAAAAGGAACCGACCAGGCCGGTTGCTGCCCACATGCCGAGCAGCAGGAAAATGATTTCGCCCGCGTACATATTGCCGAACAGCCGCAATGAGTGCGACAGGGGCTTGGACACGTACTCGACCAGGTTGAACATGAGGTTGAACGGCCACAGCAGCGGGTTGGAGCCGAACGGCGAGCAGAACAGTTCGTGGATCCAGCCGCCGAAGCCCTTTACCTTGACGCTGAAAAACAGCATCAGGAACCAGACCGACAGGGCTAGCGCGAAGGTGGTGTTGACGTCGGCCGTGGGCACGCCGCGCCAGTGTTCCTGGTGGAGCACGTGTTCGTAGAACAGGCTCATGATGTCGACGGGCAGGAAATCCATGGCGTTCATCATCAACACCAGGGCGAATACCGTCAGCGCGAGCGGAGCCACAAATTTGTTGACGTCGCCGTGGGTGAAAATGCCGCGCGACTGGTCGGCGATGAAATCGAACAAGATTTCGACGAAGGCCTGGCGACGGTTGGGCACACCCGAGGTTGCGCCGCGCACCACCCACCACAGGAAACCGAAAGTGACCACCGCCAGAAAAATCGTCGTCGCCAGCGTATCGACGTTGACCGCGAAACCAAATATCTCACGCGTCTGGAAGCTCAAGTGGTGATTGATGTACTCGGTGGCGGTGGTTTCGTGCGCGGACATGATCGGTGAGGGTCGCTTAAGTAGACTGCTTGCTGCGAAGGAATAAGGCCAGGGAAAAAATCAGGGTGGTCAATATGAAGGTGCCGATGAAAACGATGCCGATCACTTCCTTATAGGCCGCGAACACCAGCCACAACAACAATACGATCGCTACAATTTTTGCCGCTTCGGCGCGCATCATTCCGACGAGCGCATCGCCCGCGGAAAATTTGTCGCTCTTTGGGAGCATCGCCCCGTACACCGTCCCGGCCACGATACTGACCAGTCCGCCGAGCAATGCCGACCCTCCCCCGTGCAATCCTGTCAGGCTTGCGGCCGCTATCGCAACCGCGACGGTGGCCATTGCCTGTAGCTTGATTGCGGCCCAGATTTGTCGGTTCTGCACTTGCAACATTTTTCATCCGGACAACGCCAAGCAATCCTTTGGATTTTAGACGAATTACGCTCTGCGGTCAATTTGTAACGCGATGGTAATAGTCTGAATTGCCGTGCAATTTTGACTTGATGCAGCGCAACAACCGGCTGCTTTGCGTGCCGCCTATTTCAGGCGGGTGCGGCTCAAAATGCCGTCGAACTGTTCGAGGCTGTGAAACTGGATGGTCATCGTTCCGCGGCCCTTCTTGTCGCTCTTCAGTTTCACCTGCGTACCCAGCTTTTCGGCGAGCTCGTTTTCCAGGCGTTTCAGGTCGCGATCGGTGGATTCGGCTTTCTTTGGAGGCTTGGGCGGGTGGTTGGCGTGCTGCACCAGGCGCTCGGCTTCTCGCACGGAAAGGCCCTTGTGGACGATTTGGTGGGCGAGCTCGACTTGCTGGCTTTTGCCTAGCGAAAGCAGCGCGCGGGCGTGGCCCATGTCGAGCTTGCCTTCCATGACCATGTCCTTGACCGGCTTGGCGAGCTCCAGCAAACGAAGCAGATTGGTCACCGCCGTGCGCGAGCGGCCGACGGCGTGCGCAGCCTCGTCGTGGGTGAGCTTGAATTCGTCGATGAGGCGCTTGATGCCGGCCGCCTCTTCGATCGGGTTCAGGTCTTCGCGCTGGATGTTCTCGATGAGGCCGATGCCCATGGCGGCGTCATCGGCGATTTCGCGCACCAACACGGGGATGGTGGTGAGGCCCGCCATCTGCGCGGCGCGCCAGCGGCGTTCGCCGGCGACGATCTCAAAGCTGGCCCCCACCGCACGCACGAGGATAGGTTGGACGATGCCGCGCACCTGGATCGACTCGGCCAGGGTTTGCAGGGCGGCTTGGTTCATTTGCGTGCGCGGCTGATATTTGCCCGGTACGATTTTATTGACGGCGAGTTCGCGCAGCTCACCCTCGTGTGCGGCTTCCTTGGCGCTGCCGCCGAGCAGGGCATCGAGCCCGCGTCCAAGTCCCTTGGGTTTGATCATGTGGCGGCCGGTTCCTTGATGGTGATCTGCAGTCTCGCCAGCAGCTCGCGGGCGAAGGCGAAATGCGCCGACGCGCCCTTGGAGACGGGATCGTGGTGAATGACGGGCTTGCCGAACGATGGCGCCTCGGCAATGCGGATATTGCGCGGGATGACGGTATCGAACACCTTGTCGCCGAAGTGACTCTTGATTTCGTCCGAGACCTGTTTGGTGAGCGAGGAGCGAGGATCGTACATGGTGCGCACCAGCGCCTCGATCTGGATGTTCGGGTTGAGGTTGGCTTTCACCTTCCTCAGCGTTTCGACCAGGTCGGATAGCCCTTCCAGGGCGTAGTACTCGCACTGCATCGGGATGATGACGGCATCGGCCGCGGTCAGCGCATTCACGGTCAGCATATTGAGCGCCGGCGGGCAGTCGATGATGGCGAAGTCGTATTCGGCGGCGGCCGAAGCCAGCGCGTCCTTGAGGCGGTATTCGCGTTTTTCGATCGCTACCATTTCGATTTCGGCACCCGCCAGCTCGCGGTTGGCGGGCAGCACGTCGTAGCCGCTTTCGGCGCGCACGCGCGCATTGTGCAGAGGATATTCCCCCAGCAGCACGCCATATAGGGTGTGAGCAACGGCGTTCTTGTCGATGCCGCTGCCGGTGGTGGCGTTGCCCTGCGGGTCGAGATCGACCAGCAGCGTGCGCTGGCCGAAGTGCGCCAAGGTGGCGGCGAGATTGACGGCGATCGAGGTCTTGCCGACCCCGCCCTTCTGGTTGGCGATGGCGAAAACCTTCATGCGCGGCTCACCCTCACCAGATGCCGCTTGCCCTCGATCTGCGGCACGGAAAGTTCAAGCACTTCGTTCACGACGTACTCCTTGGGAAGGCGCGCGATTTCTTCGTGCGGATAGACACCCTTCATGGCGAGCATCTGGCCGCCCTCTGCGAGCAAGGGCGTCGCACCGGCCAAGAAGTCGGCGAGCTCGGCGTAGGCGCGCGAGATGACGATGTCGAAACGCTGCGGCGGTTGATATTTTTCGATGCGCTCATTGATCACTTCGGCATTGGTCAGACCCAGCTCGCCGATCGCCTGGCGCACGAAGGTGGTTTTCTTTTGCACGCTGTCGAGCATCGTCACGTGCAGTTCCGGAAGCGCCAGTGCGATGGGAATACCCGGCAGGCCGCCGCCGCTGCCGACATCGAGCAACGTCCCCGTTACAGGCAGGTGCGGGACCACAGACAGGCTATCGAGGATATGCGCGGCGATCATGCGCGCGGGCTCGCGGATGGCGGTAAGGTTGTAGACCTGATTCCACTTGGCTAGCAGCGCCACATAGGCCAGCAATTTCCCGCGCGTAGTGGCGGCTAGCGGCAAGGCCATGGCGGCGAGGCCGTCGTCCAGCAGTGACGACAAATCGGTTTCCTGCGACGCGATGGCGGGCATGGGTTCTGTGCGAAAAAATTACGGTGTTCGGTCGGGTGCTGCGCGCCTAGGCGCTTTTTTGCGTGAGACTTTCGGCGCCGGCGAAGCTGCGCTTCACCTGCACCAACAGCAGCGAAATCGCCGCCGGGGTGATGCCCTGGATGCGCGCCGCCTGGCCGATGGTTTCCGGCTTGTGTTGATTCAATTTCAATTGCACTTCGCGCGACAAGCCGCGCACCGTCAGGTAATCGATATCGGCGGGTAGCCGCGTTTCTTCCTTGCCGCGGTTTTCCTCGACTTCTTCCTGCTGGCGATCGATATAGCCTTGGTACTTGGCGGCGATTTCGACCTGTTCGGCGACGGCCGGGTCGCTCACTGCGGTGCCGCTGGTATCTAGCGACACGACACCCGCATAGCTCACGTTGGGGCGGCGCAGCAGATCGAACAGCGAGTACTCGCGCTCGATGTTTTGGCCCAGCACCGCGGTGATGTCCGCGTCGGCAACTTTTCCCGGCTGGATCCAGGTCGCGCGCAGGCGCGTCGTTTCTTGTTCGATCGCTTCACGCTTGTCGCAGAATTTTTGCCAGCGCGCATCGTCGACCACACCGAGCTTGCGACCCATTTCGGTGAGACGCAGATCGGCGTTGTCTTCGCGCAATTGCAGACGGTATTCGGCGCGGCTGGTGAACATGCGATACGGTTCGGATACGCCGCGCGTGATGAGATCGTCGACCAGCACGCCAAGATAGGCTTCGTCGCGGCGCGGGCACCAGCCCGCCTCACCCTTGACGAGCTGTGCTGCATTGATGCCGGCGAGCAGGCCCTGCGCGGCCGCTTCTTCGTAGCCGGTGGTGCCGTTGATTTGGCCCGCGAAAAAGAGCCCGTCGATGGCTTTGGTTTCGAGCGTGTTTTTCAATCCACGCGGATCGAAGTAATCGTATTCGATGGCGTAACCGGGGCGCAGGATGTGCGCGTTCTCTAGGCCGGGAATGCTGCGCACCAGATTCCACTGCACGTCGAACGGCAGCGAGGTGGAAATGCCGTTGGGGTAGACCTCGTGTGTGTCCAGGCCTTCGGGCTCGAGGAAAATCTGGTGGCTGGTTTTGTCGGCGAAGCGGTGGATCTTGTCTTCGATCGACGGGCAATAGCGCGGGCCCACGCCTTCGATGACGCCGGTGAACATGGGCGAGCGGTCGAGTCCTGCGCGAATGATGTCGTGGGTTTTTTCGCTGGTGTGCGTGATCCAGCACGACACCTGGCGCGGATGCAGTTCGCGCGCGCCGAGATAGGAGAACACTGGGGTCGGCTGATCGCCGGGCTGCTCGTTCAATTTCGAGTAATCGATAGTGCGACCGTCGATGCGCGGCGGCGTGCCGGTCTTGAGGCGCCCTACCGGCAAATTCAGTTCGCGAAGCCGCGCCGACAAGGTCGTGGCGGGCGGGTCGCCGGCGCGGCCGGCGGCGTAATGTTGCAGGCCGACGTGGATCTTGCCGGCGAGGAAGGTGCCGGCGGTCAGGATCACGGCATCGGCATAAAAGCGAATACCCACTTGCGTGATAACACCCTTGGCAAGCGGACTTCCATTTTTCTCTTCGAGCAGCAGATCATCGACCGCCTGCTGGAACAGCCACAGATTGGGCTGGTTTTCCAGGCGGCGGCGGATGGCGGCGCGGTACAGCACGCGATCGGCCTGGGCGCGGGTGGCGCGTACCGCCGGTCCCTTGCTGGCATTGAGGGTACGGAACTGGATGCCGGCTTCGTCGGTAGCGATCGCCATGGCGCCGCCGAGCGCGTCGATTTCCTTGACCAGATGGCCCTTGCCGATGCCGCCGATCGAGGGGTTGCACGACATCTGCCCCAGCGTTTCGATAGCGTGGGTGAGCAATACCGTCCTCATCCCCGCCCGCGCCGAGGCGAGCGCCGCCTCGGTGCCGCCGTGGCCGCCACCTATGACGATGACATCGAATCGGGTCGGGAAATCCATGTTTTGACTCAGGAAAACAACATTGCAAGGGAGAACCCGACATTCTATGGGATTAGCCGAAAATTGGCTACGGCGGCCGGGGTGAAAACCTGTGGAAACGGGGATGTTTCACGTGAAACAACCGGGTAACGAGACCCAAAGGTAGATATTTGCGGGCTGGCTCCTTCCCTCGGGAAACCGGGGGAAGGTTGGGATGGGGGCCTGCTCGCACTGTCGCGATATTCGAACATCGCCCCCACCCTCCCCTCCCCCGTAGCCGGGGGAGGGATCTAGTTTTTTTCGCGGCAGTACTAGCTACTTACCGATGCAAAACCGGCTGAAAATCTCGCCCAATAAGTCGTCGGCGGTAAATTCGCCGGTGATGGTGGAGAGCGCACGCTGTGCGAGGCGCAATTCCTCGGCGAACAGTTCGAACTGACTCGCGATGGCCCCCGCCTGCTGCAAATGTTGTTGCGCCAGCCGCAGCGCATCCAGGTGGCGCGCGCGCGCCATGAAAATGCCCTCCCCACCCGGTTGCCAGCCGGCCACGCGCAGCATCCATTGGCGCAACCCATCCACCCCTTCCCCGGTCAAGGCTGAGAGGTAGATCGAGGTGTGGTTGGCGTCTTGCACACTTTTGGCGGTTTCGCCGTGCAGGTCGATCTTGTTGTACACCCAGGCGACCGGCAGCTTGGGGGGCAGTTCGGCGAGGATCGTTGCCTCGGCCGGGCCGATCATTTCGCCCGCTTCCGCGATCAATACCGCAGCGCCTGCCGCGCGCACCGCTGCCCAGGTACGCTCGATTCCGATCTTTTCGACCTCGTCGTCGGTCTCGCGCAAGCCGGCGGTATCGATCAAATGGACCGGCACCCCTTCCAGCGCGATGCTGGCGCGCACCTGGTCGCGGGTGGTGCCGGCAATCGGGGTCACGATGGCCAGATCTTCGCCGGCCAGACGGTTGAGCAGGCTCGACTTGCCGACGTTGGGCCGGCCGATCAAGACGACAGTGAGACCGTCGCGCAATAGCGCGCCTTGCGCGGCGGCGGCGGTCAGTCCGTCCAGATGTTGGGTGGCGGCGGTCAGCCTTTGGGCGAGCGCCTCGCGGCTCGCCACATCGATTTCCTCTTCGGGGAAATCGATGCCGGCCTCGACCTGCATGCGTAACTCGACCAGCTGATCGACCAGGGTGTGGACTTCGCGCGAGAACTCCCCCACCAGCGACCGCGCTGCCGATTGCGCGGCCTCGGCCGAACTGGCGTCGATCAGGTCGGCAACGCTCTCCGCCTGGGCCAGGTCGATCTTGCCGTTGAGGTAGGCGCGCAAGGTAAATTCGCCCGGCTCGGCCAAGCGGCTACCCAGCTCCAGGCAACGCCGCAACAGTCGTTGCAACACCGCCGGGCCGCCGTGGCCCTGCAGCTCCAGCACGTCTTCGCCGGTATACGAGTGGGGAGCCGGGAACCAGAGCGCGACGCCCTGGTCGATCGGCTGGCCGGCCTGGTCGGTGAACACCGCCAAGGTGGCCAGCCGCGCAGTCGGCAATTTGCCGAGCAGAGTCTCGGCGAGCCGCCCTACCCCCTTGCCGGACAACCGCACCACGCCGATGCCGGCGCGGCCGGGCGCGGTCGCGATGGCGGCGATGGTTTCACGTGAAACATGGGGTGGTGGTGCGGAAGCGGGAGACATGGCGCGAATCTACCATGGGGCTGCGGGCCGGACTCGCAAAAGCGAGCCGGCCCGCGACAACGGCATTATTTGCCGTGCGCCTTGTCCTTCTTTTCCATCTCGGCGATGTGCTTGTTGATGTACCACTGCTGGGCGATGCCGAGCAGGTTTTGCATGGTCCAGTACAGCACCAGGCCGGAGGGGAAAAACAGGAACATGAAGGAAAACACCACCGGCATGATCATCATCACCTTGGCCTGCACCGGGTCCGGCGGCGCCGGGTTGAGCTTGGTCTGGACGATCATCGATACGCCCATGATGATCGGCAGGATGTAGTACGGGTCGGGGCTGGAGAGATCATGAATCCAGCCGATCCAGGGCGTATTGCGCAATTCCACCGCGCCCAACAGCACCCAGTAGAGCGCGATGAAAAACGGCATCTGCACCAGGATCGGCAGGCAGCCGCCCAGCGGATTGATCTTTTCCGTCTTATATAGATCCATCATCGCTTGGTTGAGCTTCACCTTGTCGTCGCCGTAGCGCTGCTTCATCGCCTCCATCTTCGGCGCCAGTTGCTTCATGTGCGCCATCGACTTGCCGGCCTTCTGGTTGAGCGGGAAAAACACCAGCTTGATCAGGATGGTGAAAAT
>CAZCKI010000080.1:0-9868 GCA_964498815.1 uncultured Burkholderiales bacterium | reverse complement strand
GTAGTCGTCCATGCCGAAGGGACCGGCCGACAGCGGCACGTCGCGCGCATTGGCCCAGTCGGTGATATAGACATCGTGGTCGGCCAGCATGGTGCGCACGGTATCTCGCAGCAGGGTGACGAAATGCCCTGACATGGGTGCGACGATCAGCACCCGGGGCTGCGCCGGCGCGCCGATCTTCTTGAAGTGCAGCAGCTTGGCGAAGGGAGTCGCCACGGCCACCTGCTCGCTGACCCGGTATACCCGTTCCCCCACCCTGATATCGCCGATGGCGAACGGCAGCCGCGTATGCGTCAGATGAGCGCGTGTGTAGACCTCGCAGGCGGCGTAAAAACTCTGCAGGGCCCGGGCCTCCGCCGGACCGGGCCGGGCGTACTGCCAAAAGAACACGGCGTCCTCGGCCATGATTTTGAACGGCGACAGCCAGTCGCTTCCCGCCTGGTACGCTTGATACATCATCGCCACGCTCCCGCCGGGAATGCCGGCCTGCGCGATACCATGCAATTTACAGGCCACCCCGGCCTGAAACTGGCACGGCGTTTGCACGGGTCCAAGAACCCGGTGCGCCGTTTGCGCGCGTCCGGCCGAGAAAGCCCGCCATGGCCCAAGCGATCCTGAGCATCAGCAGCAAGAACTATTCCTCCTGGTCGATGCGCGGCTGGCTGCTGGCGAGATTCGCCAAGCTCGACTTCCAGGAAAAAAACATCCCGCCGGACGACCCGGCCGCGCGCGCCGAAATCCTGCTGCTCTCCCCCTCCATCCTGGTGCCCTGCCTGGAGCACGACGGCGTCAAGGTCTGGGATACGCTGGCGATCGCCGAATACCTCAACGAACTGAAACCGCGCGCCGGGCTGTTGCCGGGCGATCGCGCGGCCCGCGCCCGCTGTCGCGCCATCTGCGGGGAAATGCATTCGGGCTTCGCAGCCCTGCGTTCGGCACTGCCGATGAACCTCAAGGGCAATGTGCCCGGCTTCCAGGTGTGGTCGCGCGCACAGGTGGACATCGATCGCATCTGCGAGATCTGGCGCGGCTGCCTCAAGGACTACGGCGGGCCCTACCTGTTCGGCAAACTGAGCATGGCCGACGCCATGTACGCGCCGGTAGTGACGCGCTTTCTCACCTACAACGTGAAACTCGACAAGGCCTGCAAGGCCTATTGCAAGACCGTCATGGCGCTGCCGGACGTAGGCGCGTGGATGACGGCGGCCAAGCTGGAACACGAGGACATCGACGAACTGGACGTAGAGTTTTAACGATCCCGTGCACTCAGGTCCAGGGCGTGGGCGGCGGTATATCGCATACCGACGCTACTTCCACCGTCTGGAAATCGGCGGGGGCGGCGATCTCCAGGTATTCCATGTCCGCCGAGTAGTCGAACAGGTAGTGACGGATACCCGGCCGCTGGTGCACGCAATCGCCGGCCGCCACCAGGGTCTCCTTGTCCTCGTACATGAAGCGCGCCCAGCCCTTCAGCATGATGACGATGTGGAAATCCGCCACATGATAGTGCCAGCCGGTGCCCTGTTCTGGTGCGATATTGGCGCGAACCAGTTGCGCGATCACCTTGCCGTGAGTGGCACTAGCGATGCCCAGGTCGCGATATTCAAAGAAATCGCGCAGGCCCTGCCCCTGGAAGGTGGTGTCGCCCGGTTTGATGTGCGAAAACTGCGTGGTGGCGGGATTCAACATAGCGTGCTCCGGTTGAACGTCTCACCTGCAACCGAGCATAAAGCGTTCCACACCGCCATAGAAAATATGGATGACTGCGCGCATGATGCCGGTACGCGATCGATCCAATCAACGAAACTCGCCGGAACCGCATGGAACTCTTCCTCGCCCCCACCAACCCCTTGATCACGGCGATCGCCTGCTGCCTCATTTCGATTGCGCTCGAAAGTGTTTTTTCCGGCACGCAGGTGCGTCGGCGCCTCGCCGAGCTGCGAGCCCCCAAATTCGCGCTGCCGGTTTCCGCCTGGATTGTGATCGGACTGCTGTACTACGCCTGCATGTTTTTCGTGATCTATCGGGTGGCGGGGTGGAAGGCGGACCCGTCCCGGCAAACCGCGCTGCTTTGGTTGATCTATGCCGTGATGCTGCTGAATGCCGGCTGGAATTTTTTCTTTTTCCGCTCGCGCAATCTCGCGCTTTGTTTTTATATTTCAGTCGGCTACTCGATGCTGGTCATCGTGCTCTTGGTCCTTTTGTTTCTCAGCGATCCGATCGCCGCCTGGACGCTGACCGTATACGCCGTTTACCTGATCTACGGCGGCGCCTGGGGCCTGGCGATATGGCGTCTGAACCGGTAGCTGCTCCAGCACGCTTCACCGACCACGAAACCAAGTGCTACTTTTTGCTCTCGCGGATGACGCGCGCGTTCTTGCCCGCGCCGATGACCGCCGTCACGCGCATTTCCACCACGGCGCCGTTGGCCAGTAACACGGCGTTGCCGATGGCGGTCCAAGCCGGATAGTTGGCGGGGAAAAATTCGCCGTGGACGACGGCAAACTCCTGGAACTCCTTGCGGAACTCCTCGGTATTTTTGGCATTGGCGTGAAAGGTCTGCAGCTCGACCACGTCATCCATGCCGGCGCCGGCCGCCTCCAGTGTGCTCGCCACGCGGCGGAACATGCGCCGGATCTGCTCCTGATAGGTTCCCGGGCCACCTGCAGGAATGCCGGACAGGATGACGGTGTCGCCAACGCGAATCGCGGGAGCATAGTGGTAGCTATCGTATTCGACGTCGCGCTTGTCGGGAATGATGATCGTCTTGGCCGGAGCCTCCGCGTTCGCGGGTGCGATCGGCCACAGCAACACAGACAGCGCTATCGATAACCATGTCTTCATATTCTTCTCCCGCAGTGGTGGATATTGGGGTGGTTGACGCAATTCGTGTGCGGCGACCGTCGGTCGCCAGCCGCGCAAATTGTGAAATACTGCATACGAAAATACGCCGGTTGAGCTTATATTGTCATCGTAACGCGGCCAGGGGCAGTGTTTCGCCATCGATATGTCGGGAGTCACCATGAAAAAACTACTTTTGCTTGCCGCCATTGGCTCGGTGGCTGCCACCGTCCACGCTGCCGAAATCGGTGTGTCGGTCACGATTGCCGAGCCGGGCCTGTATGGCCGCATCGATATCGGCAGATTTCCGCAGCCGGAATTAGTATTTGCCAAGCCGGTTATCGTTGTGCCCGCCGCGCCCAACGTGGTGGTGCAACCGCTCTACCTGCGCGTTCCGCCGGGTCACGAGAAACACTGGGACAAGCATTGCAAGAAATACAACGCCTGCGGCTACCCGGTCTATTTCGTGCGCGAAAACTGGTACAAGAAGGTGTACGAGCCAGGCATGCGCCGCGAGCATGGCCGCGATGAAGATCACAAAGAACACGGTAAGGGCCATGGCAAAGGACACGACAAGGATTGAGCACGGCGACTTACCAGGGTCGCTGCGTTACCTTTAGATCCGTAGCAAGGCTTTCCAGGTCGGCGCGCGTCTGCGCTGGCGGGATACCTGCGGCTACCTGCTGCCCGTGATTGCGGGCTTCCAATTGTCCCGGACAAAGCCCTTCAGCGGCGCCCCTGTTGCGCCGGACTTGCGGCCCGACTATGCCTGGCCTACATTGTCCATTCGCAACCGCGAATAGAGATCCGAGGAGAACACATGAAACGCAACATCATCGCTGTCGCCATCGGCACCTCCCTGGCCTTTGCCGCCGGCCTCCTCGTCGCGCAGGCACCCGCCCTCACCCGCACGCTGGTGACCAGGGGCGATATTTCGGTGCCGGGCCGCGAGGCGGTCATCATGCGCGTCGAAATCGCGCCCGGTGGCGTGTCGGGCTGGCACACTCATCCCGGCGACGAAGCCAGCCTGGTCGCGGAGGGCGAGTCGACACTGACCTTTGCCGGACAGCCGCCACACAAGTACAAGGCGGGCGAAGGCTTTGTAATCCCCGCCGGCACCGTTCACAACGCCAAGAACGAAGGCGCTACACCGGCCAAGCTGGTCGGCATCTACTTTGTCGAAAAGGGCAAGCCGCTCGCCTCTCCGGCAGCCGAACCCGGCAAGTAAAGCAGCCGGGCGCGCGGGTGGAAACCCGCAGCACCCCTTTCACGGCTTACTTTCATGCGCCGCGCTTGACGGCGGCATTTTTATCGTTTATATTACTACTTGGTTATATTGCTAATAAGTAATTCAAAAGAGCCAACATGAACTCCCGCCAGTCCGCAAACCGCCTCGACACCACCTTTGCCGCACTTGCCGATCCGACTCGCCGCGCCATCCTCGCCCGCCTGATCTCGGGCGAGGCCACGGTGATGGAGCTGGCCGAGCCGTTTGCGCTGAGCCAGCCGTCGATCTCCAAGCACCTCAAGGTGCTGGAGCACGCGGGTTTGATTTCGCGCGGGCGCGATGCGCAGCGGCGGCCCTGTCGCATCGAGCCGGTGCCGATCGCGGAGGCCACCGAATGGCTGGAACGCTACCGCCAATTGTGGGAAGGACGATTCCTGCAACTCGATGCCCTGCTCGATGAACTCAAGGCAAAGAAAAGCGCCAGGCGCAAACGGTGATTGCAGCAAATCTTCAGGGACAAGACATGCCGGACAATGTACAAAAGCGGGACCTTAGCGTCACCCGCGTCTTTGACGCACCGGTGCAACTGGTGTGGGAAGCGTGGAGCGATCCAAACTACGTGATGCGCTGGTGGGGACCGGACCATTTCACCTGCCCCAGCGCGAAGATCGACTTTCGCGAGGGCGGCACCAGCATCGTCTGCATGCGTGCGCCCAAGGAGTTCCGCGGGGCCGATACCTGGAGCATCTGGGTCTACCGAAAAATCGTGCCGCTGCAAAGCATCGAGTTCATCCAGAGCCTGTCCGATGCACACGGTAATCCGGTCGATCCCGTTGCGCTCGGCATGCCGCCGGAGTTCCCCAGGGAAATGCGCACGCTGGTGAGCTTTCGCAAACTCGGCGCGGACAAAACGGAAATGACCGTCACCCAGTTCGACTGGACCGTGAGCCCGATGCTGGGTTACGCCGAAGCCGGCCTCAATCAGAGCCTCGACAAGATGGTGATGTTCATCCATGCGGCAGGCGCAGGAGCACGACCATGAAGACTCCGCTGCAAATGTCCGCCGGCGGCGAACGCGACATCGTCATCACCCGCGCCTTCGACGCTCCGCGCGAACTGGTATTCCGCGCCTGGAGCGAGCCCGCGCTGGTCACGCGCTGGATGTTCGGTCCGGCCGGTTGGTCGTTCGCCGTCTGCGACATCGATTTTCGCGTCGGCGGCAACTACCGCTTCGTTTGGCGGCACGAGGATGGCCGCGAGATGGGCATGGGCGGTCGCTATCTCGACATCGTCGCGCCCGAGCGCATCGTCAACACCGAACTATTCGACCAGGACTGGACCGGCGGCGAAACCACCGGCACCTTGCTGCTCACCGAAGAGGCCGGCAAGACCACCACCACCTACACGCTGACCTACGCGTCGCAAGCCGCGCGCGACATGGTCATGAAGAGCGGCATGCACACGGGTATGGAGGCGGGCTACGGTCGCCTCGACAACCTCTTCGCCGAGATGGCGCCGGGAGAGCGTACATGAGCGCACAGGATGCCGCCGCGACACCGCGCCGCACCTGGAGAAGCATAGGTGCCGTCTTCGCCGGCTTCCTCGCCGTGGTGGTGCTTTCGCTGGGTACCGATATCGTGCTGCACGCGCTCAAGGTCTATCCACCCTGGGAGCAGGGCCTGCACGATCCGGTGCTGAATGTGCTGGCTCTTTCTTACCGCATCGCCTACACCGTATTCGGCGGCTGGCTGACCGCCCGCCTGGCACCGCACGCGCCGATGCGACACGTGTGGATCTACGGTTGCATCGGCCTCGCCATCGGCACCGTCGGCGTGATCGTCACCTTGCCATTGCACCTCGGCCCTGCCTGGTATCCGATCCTGATCGCGGTGACGGCTGTACCCTGTGCCTGGCTGGGCGGCAAGTTGCAAGCGAGGCAGTAACAACGGCACTGTTTGTATCCGCCATGGAATGGCGGGGAGGCAAAATGGCGGCATCGAAAAAGAGCGCAAAAGGCAACGAGGTTGACGACTTGCTGCTGGCCCTAGAGCATCCGCTCAAGGCCGAGATCGGAATGGTGCGTGCGCTGGTTCTCGGTGCCGACCCCGTCATCGGGGAAGGTGTCAAATGGAAAGCGCCCAGCTTTCACGCCGGCGCCTATTTCGCCACCGTCAATCTGCGCAGCCTCGACGGCGTGCAAATCATTCTGCATCTGGACGCCAGGAAAACCGCCGCCGGCAGCGCCGGCATGACCATCGCCGACCCGGCGGGACTGCTCACTTGGCTGGCAAAGGACCGGGCTTCGGTGAAATTTCCCGGCCGCAAGGAAATCAAGGCCGATGGCGCCGCGTTTCAGGCGCTGATCCGGCAGTGGATTCACTACTTGCCGTGAGGCGAGCGCGGCATCGCGGCCACTGTTCGCGTGTCCCGCCACGCGTACTATTCCCATTTGATGTCGGAAGAAAAGCCGCCACACGGTGTTAACCTCGCGGAAGAGGCGCAAAAGCGCCCCCGCCTGTTCGCCCGTCCACCCCAGAGGAGAAACCATGTTTCGTAAAACCGCGATTTCGCTAGGCTTGTCCATCCTGCTGTCGGCGACAGCAGCGTTTGCGCAAATGCCCAATCAGTACGGCGCGCCCATCAACCTGGAAACCGCCAGGAAGCTCGCCACGGCCGCGCTGGCGGAGGCGAAGAAGAACAACTGGACCATGGCGGTTGCGGTCAGCGATATCAACGGCGCCCTGGTGTATTTCGAAAAAATGGACGGCACCCAGACCGGCAGCGTCGACGTGTCGCAAGGCAAGGCGCGTTCGGCGGCCCTGTTCAAGCGTCCCACCAAGGTCTTCCAGGACGTGGTGGCCGGCGGCGGCGAGGGCCTTCGCATCCTCGCCCTGCAAGGCGCCGTGCCGATCGAAGGCGGCCTGCCGATCCTGATCGGCGACAAGATCGTCGGCGCCATCGGCCTGTCCGGAGGCACCTCGGCCCAGGATGGCCTCTGCGCCAAAGCGGGACTGGATGCCTTGAAATAGGCTTTGCCGGGCATGGCGCCGGTCCGTTTGCGGCCGGCCCATGCTGGCGGGGAACGCCCTATGCCTGCGGGCGTCAGGGCCGGTTCGACCGCTGCACCGCGGATCAAGGCCTGCCAAAATGGCAGGCAATACCGCGATTGCGCCGCCTGACTATGCTTCCCGCCGGCGAAAATGCTCGTATCATGTCGGGACTGCACAGGAGGGTTCGTCCCATGTTTCGCCAACTCATTCCCACTATCGCCGCGCTGTTGCTGCTTGCGTCCTGCGGGGGAGACCTCGAAGGCGGTTTGGCCGCGGCAAACCGGCGCGACTGGTCGGTCGCCGTCAGTAAATTGCAGGAGCCTGCCGAGTCGGGCAACGCCGACGCGCAGTACTACATGGGCTATATGTACGATACCGGCAGCGGTGTGCGCCGCGACGCCCGGAGCGCCGCGCAGTGGTACGAAAAATCGGCCGCGCAGGGCAATGTGCGCGCCCAGTATGGCATCGGCACTCTCTATCGCAAGGGCGACGGCGTGGTGCAGAACTACAAGATGGCCGCCGACTGGTTTGAAAAGGCCGCCAACCAGGACCACTCCGGCGCACAGTCCGAGCTGGGCGCCATGTACGCCGATGGACGCGGCGTGCCGGTGGACGACAAGCTTTCCCTCAAATGGATCAAGAAGGCCGCCACGGCAGGCGATCCGGCCGCGCAGGCCGTGTTTGCCAACCGCTACTACAAGGGTGACGGCCTGCCGAAGGACTTGAAGCAGGCGCACTTCTGGGGCGAAAAATCCGCCCGCCAGGACAACGCACAAGGGCAGGCCTTGCTGGGCTCGCTGTACCGCGACGGCGAAGGCGTGGCGCAGGATTACAAGATGGCGCTGCAATGGTTCGAGCGCGCGGCCAGGCAAGGCGAGGCGAAGGGACAGGTGGGCCTGGCCAACCTGTATCAAAAAGGCCTGGGCGTGCCGGCGGATACCGCCAAAGCGACCACCCTCTATCAGGCGGCCGCCAAGCAGGGCGATGCGGGCGCGCTGACCGTGCTGGGTAACCGCTACGAAAATGGCGACGGTTTCACCCAGGATATCGAGCTTGCGCGCAGCATGTACAAGCAGGCGGCCGGCAAATACTACGGCCCGGCCTTTACCAGCATCGGCAAAATGTTTGCCGGCGGCATCGGCGTCACCAAGGACTATGTGGAAGCTTACAAGTACTGGCGGCTCGGTGAAAGCGCCGGTGACGACAACGCGAAGAAGTTGCGCCTTTCCATCGAATCCAAGCTGAATCCGGACCAGATCAGTTACGCCAACGCGGCGGCGGCGAACTGGACTCCGGCCATGGAAAAATAGCGACACGCAGCCTCCGGTTCATCTCCACCCCCGCCCGACCGCGAGTCGCGCCCTCGCAGCGAGTCTCCCCGCTAATTTCGTGCCGGTCAGCTTTGCGGGCGGCATCTTCCCCGGCGCCCGTTCCTACTACCCCGCCTGCAAGGTGTGACATACCGCACACTGGCGCGAATTCTCCGTCAAAAAGCCGAAAAACGTACCGCGATCAGGGGATTCCGGAAGCAGATTCGCATCGCAGCCTGGCCTAGACTGCTGCTACCTGCAATTTGCCATTCCCGTTTGCGCGGGTCGTTGCGTGCGCAAGCTCTCGATCCGCAAATTGCCAGGCAGGCGGCTTGATCGGCCACAGGTCGATCGATCCGTCCCCTATCCAGTCGTGCAGCGAGAAAGGAAACATCATGTTGCATTTTCTTCCGGCGATCCGCCACGCCATGGCAGCGACCGCCTTCCTGGCGGCGGGCGCCACCTACGCCGCGCCCAATACGTATGTCGCCAACAACGGCGCCAACACCGTCTCGGTAGTGGATACGGCCACCAACACGGTGACCGCCACGATCAACGTGGGCGGCAGCCCGCGCATGATTGCCGTCAGCCCGAACGGGGCGCGCGTCTACGTGGGAAATTGGGGATCGAATAGCGTTTCGGTGATTGACGCGGCCAGCAACTCCGTCGTTGCCACCGTGCCAGTAGGATCGCACCCCTGGGGCGTTGCCATCAACCCGGCGGGTACGTACACCTACGTAGCCAATAGTTCCGCACACACGATATCGGTGATCGACAACAGCAGCAACAGTGTCGTGAATACCGTCAACGTGCCCATGGGTGTCCTGAATATCGCGTTTCACCCCGGTGGCGCTTTTTGCTACCTGACCGGCAACAGCACCGGCGTCGTCTCGGTCCTGAATACAGCCACCAACATGATCTCCGGCACCATCTCCGTGCAGAACAATCCGGCCCAAGTAGTATTCAATCCGGCGGGCACTCTTGCCTACGTCACCAACAACGGCAGCAGCAGCGTCTCGGTCATCAACACGGCCACACAGGTGGTGACAAACCTGCCCGTAGGCTTGTCGCCTTTCGGCATCGCCATGCACCCTGCCGGAACGTTCGCCTACGTAGCCAACTACGGTGCGAGCTCGGTATCGGTCATCAATACCTCGAATAACGCCATCGTCACTATTCCCGGAATCGCGGCGGACGAACTTGCCGTCAATCCCACCGGTACCCAGGTGTATGTCACCAACTACTTTGCTTCGCCGACCGTATCGATCATCGACACTGCCACCAACACGATTTCGCCTGTCTCTATCCCGGTCGGTACGGCTCCCGAGGGCATCGCTTTCCGCCCCAGCCGCACCTTCGCCTATATCGCGCAGCCGGGCAATCACACCCTGATGGCGCTCGACTCGGCCACCAACACCGTGGCCGCCAACGTCTTTCTG
>CAZCKI010000079.1:9152-9950 GCA_964498815.1 uncultured Burkholderiales bacterium | reverse complement strand
AGCCGTAGCCCATCACGAAAGGATTGGTATAGATGGCATCGCCGATCAGGGCCAGGGTGAGGCTGGTCGCATCGACGAAGTCGACCGACTTCATGGCCTCGCGCAGCACTTCCTCCATGCCGCCCACGGGAATCTGCAGATCGGGATTCTTGGTGAAGTCTCCCGTCGGCGAAACGTCACCGTTGACCACACCACTGGTCACGCCCTTTTGCATCTTGGCGAGGGCTTCGTCGGAAGTGGAAACGATCATATCGCAGCCCAGCAAGGCATCAGCCTCGCCGGCGGCGATGCGCACGGCATGGATCTCCTCGGGCGCCTTGGCAATACGTACGTGCGTGTACACGCTGCCGCCTTTTTGCGCGAGGCCGGTCATGTCCAGCACCGCGACGCCCTTGCCTTCCAGGTGCGCGGCCATGCCCAGCAATGCACCTATGGTCACAACGCCGGTACCGCCGACGCCGGTGACCAGGATGCCCCAGGGATGATCCAGCGACGGCAGGGCCGGCTCCGGCAATGCCGCCAGCACTTCCTGTACCACGGCCTTTTTCTTGCGCAGCTGCCCGCCTTCGACGGTGACGAAGCTGGGGCAAAAGCCCTTCACGCAGGAAATGTCCTTATTGCAGGACGATTGGTCGATGATGCGCTTGCGGCCGAACTCGGTCTCCAGCGGCAGGATGGACACGCAGTTCGATTTCTTGCCGCAGTCGCCGCAGCCTTCGCAGACCAGTTCGTTGATGATGACGCGCTTGGCGGGATCGGGGAAGGTGCCGCGCTTGCGGCGGCGGCGCTTTTCGGCCG
>CAZCKI010000079.1:1076-9142 GCA_964498815.1 uncultured Burkholderiales bacterium | reverse complement strand
AGATCATGACCGTGGTGCCGGCGATCTCGCGCAGCATGCGCTGCACTTGGTCCAGTTCATCGCGATGGTGCACGGTCACACCCGGCGCGAGCGAGGCCTGCATATCGACGCTCTGGTATTTCTCCGGCTCGTCGGTCACCACCACCACCTTGGTGACACCCTCGGAGTGCACCTGATGGCTGATCATCGGCACGCTGATGGGGCCGTCCACCGGCTGGCCGCCGGTCATGGCGACGGCATCATTGAACAGAATCTTGTAGGTGATATTGACCCTGGCGCCGATGGCCGCGCGTATCGCCAGCAGGCCGGAATGGTAGTAGGTGCCATCGCCCAGGTTGGCGAAGATGTGTTTGGTCTCGGTGAACGGCTGGATGCCGATCCAGGGCGCGCCTTCGCCACCCATTTGCGTGAAGGTCATGGTTTCTTCGGGGCGTATCCACGTCGCCATGTAATGGCAGCCGATGCCGGCCAGTGCCTTGGAGCCTTCCGGCACCTTGGTGGAGGTGTTGTGCGGGCAGCCCGAGCAGAACATGGGGATGCGCGCCACCTTGGCGCGCGGGCGTTCCAGGGCGGCCTCCTTGTCCTCGATGAACTTGAGACGGGCTTCGACGATCTTGGAGGTGTAGAACTTGGCGATGCGCCGCGCGATCACGCGCGCGATCATGGCCGGCGTCAGTTCGCCGGCGGCCGGCAGCAGCCACTCGGTGCGGCTCATCTCCCATTCGCCGTGCTCGTCGTACTTGCCGATCACGCGCGGACGCACGTCGTCGCGCCAGTTATAGAGCTGCTCTTTCATCTGGTATTCGATCAGCTGGCGCTTTTCCTCGACCACCAGGATCTCATTCAGTCCCTGCGCGAACTCGCGCACGGCGGTCGGTTCCAGCGGCCAAGGCATGCCGACTTTCATCAGGCGGATGCCGATTTCGGCGGCGTGACGCTCGTCTATGCCCAAGTCTTCCAGCGCCTGCAGCACATCGAGGTAGCTCTTGCCCGAGGCGATGATACCTAAGCGCGGGTTGGGCGCATCGATGGTGACGCGGTTGAGCTTGTTGACGCGACAGTAGGCTAGCGCCGCATAAATCTTGTCGTGCTGCAGGCGCAGTTCCTGGTCGAGCGGTGCGTCGGGCCAGCGTATAGAAACGCCCTTGTCGGGCAGGGCGAAATCTTCCGGCAGCAGGACCCTGGGGCTGTCGATATCGATGGTGATCGAGGCCGAGGCATCGACCGTGTCGGACACGCACTTGAACGCAGTGTAGAGCCCCGAGTAGCGCGACATGGCGATGCCGTGCAGGCCGAGGTCGATGATCTCCTGCACACCGGTGGGATACAGCACCGGGATCATGGCGGCATCAAAGATATGTTCCGACTGGTGCGGTAGCGTCGAGGATTTGCAGGCGTGATCGTCGCCCGCGATCAGCAGCACGCCGCCGTTCTTCGACGATCCGGCCGCGTTGGCGTGCTTGAACACATCGCCCGAGCGGTCCACGCCCGGGCCCTTGCCATACCAAAGCCCGAACACGCCGTCGTACTTGGCGCCGGGAAAGAGACCGACCTGCTGCGAGCCCCAGACGGCGGTCGCAGCCAGCTCCTCGTTCACGCCGGGCGTGAAGAAAATGTGGTTTTCCTGCAGGAATTTCTTGGCCTTCCACAGCGCCTGGTCGTAACCGCCCAGAGGGGAGCCGCGGTAGCCGGAAATGAAACCGGCGGTATTGAGGCCGGCGGCGAGGTCGCGCGCACGCTGGATCATCGGCAAGCGCACCAGCGCCTGGGTGCCGGTGAGGTACACGCGGCCGTGATTCAGCAGGTATTTGTCGTCGAGCGTGACGGACGAGAATTCGGTGGAGGAGATTGCAGATGGGCGCGCGGACTGGGGCGCGGTTGCTGGGCTGGCAGACCCAGAGGGTGCAACGGCAGACATCGTGACTCCTCAAAATTGTGTCTTGGGGCGGGATGCACGTCGTCGGGGACGCACAAGTGCCGGTCCTTTGAGGGATTGTGTCCCTCTCCGAAGGCGGGCGCAAGTATAGCCGAAAGTGCTCGAAATGCCTGCAAAAAAGCCCGCTAGTGCGGGCTTTTTTTGCGATCAAAACACGGGGAAAACGCTTACCTAGGGCTTTTCCACCGAAATCACGTTATCCCGGGGACGCCGGTCGATCAGCTTGTTGAGGGGGTCGACTCCCGCCTTGGCCGGTTTCTTGTCCACAACCATGACAATTTCGCTTTCTTCTTTGTCGAATTTTCGTTTTTCCAGGAACAGCGGGACGCCCTTTTCGTCGAGAACACCGACCTCGATCCAGTCGGCGATAGGCGCATCGCTTTCCTTGCCGAGTTTGTCCGCTTTTAGTTTCTTGGTGATCACCTTCAACATCACCTCGAACTTCCCGCCGGCAAGCTCCTTGTAAGTGGCCTTGGTCGCCCGGTTGTCGTACAGCGTGATGCTCTCGAACATATCGTCGATCAGGTACTGCAGGTGCGGCGGCGTGACGGCGCGGAAGTGCTTGATGAGCTGGGTCGCGTTCGGGTATGGCGGTCCTTGATAGGCGGTTTCGTCGCGGAAGGCCTTCAGCGCCGCGTTGACCTTGTCCTCGCCGATGTAGTCCTGCAGCGCGTACATGACGAGGCTGCCCTTGGCGTAGTGGATGTAGGGCTGGTTTTCGACGCGGCCCAACGGCAACTCGCTTTTTTGCTCGAAGGCACGGCCCAGCAGGTAGCGCTCCAGTTCATAGGTGAGGAACTTCTTCATCTTCGCCTCGCCGTATTTCTGCTTCATCACCATCAGCGCCGAGTATTGCGCCATGGTTTCTGAGAGCATGGTGCCGCCCTGCACATTGCCGCCCATCACCTGGTGCGCCCACCACTGGTGCGCAGCCTCGTGGGCGGTCACGTAGTAGGGATAGTCGATATCTTTCTCGTCGTCTTCGCGCACGCGGGCGATGAAGCCGATCGACTCCGAGTAGGGAATCGTATTCGGGAACGCCTGCGCGAAGCTGTCGTAACGCGGGAACTCGATGATGCGAAACTGCTTGTGCTGGTAGGGCCCAAAATTCTTGCTGTAGTACGAGAGCGAAGCTTTCACGGAGGCGAACATGCGCTCGAGGTTGTACTCGTGGCCGGGCTGGTAGTAGATGGTGATCGGCACCTCCTGACCTGCCTTGTCGCCGTCCGGCTTCCAGACATCGGTCTTGACGGCGTAGCGCGCCGAAAGATAAGCGAAGAAATTGAGGATGGGCACGTCCATCTTGTAATGGAAGTAATGGCGGCCGCCCTCCTTCCATTCCTTTTGCAGGTAGCCTGGGGCGATGGCAATCTGGTCTTCCTCGGTGCCGACGGTGGTCTCGAAGTCGATCCAGTCGGCGTCGTTGGAGAGGTAATTGCTCTTCAGGCCTTCGGCGTCGTCGCGGTCGCGCATGCGTTCCTTGGGCGCCAGGCCGAATTTCTTGCGGTCCTGGTCGCGCGCCAACTCGGCGTTCTCCTGATAGCCGATCGAAGGCAGGATGGCGCGGCCGTTGATGAAGCTGCCGTTATAGACCACCTGGGTATTGGAGCCGGAATTGGCGAATCCATGGGTCGCCTGTTCCAGGTCGAACGTCAGCGTGGTTTCCGCGCCGGGCGCCAACGGCGTCGTCAAGCGGTAATGACGCACGCCAAGCTTTTCATTGTTGTCCAGCAATTGAGCAGGCGAACCGAAATCCAGCTGGTGGTAGGTGAGGCGCTCGCCCTGCAGGAAGCCCAGCCAAACATCCGTCACCGGCACGTCGTTCTTGTTTTTCAACCGGTAGGTGCCGGCCATGCGCACGCGCTGCTCGGCGGGATAGAGCTCGGTATTCACCTTGACGGCGACAATGCGCGGCTGCGGCGTCTTGGCCGTGGCCTTGTACTGCTTTTCGTACTCGACCTGCTGTTGCTGGCGCGCATTCGACGTGACGTACTGATTGAGGACGTTGGTGTTATAGAAAACGTATCCGCCCAGGCCCACAAATGCGAGCAGCAGGACGAGTGTTGCGACAGGAATGCCACCGCGGAACCGGTCGCGTGCAACCACCATGCGTTCGCGCCAGCCGGCCACGGTGCCACGCGTCCACATCAGATAGGCTGCGACCAACATCAGTCCGGCCGCGGCCGTCCAGTACGCCTGGAAGACGCCGGCCCGCCACAGGAAATGGCCGAAGCCGTTCATGTCCGAATAGACCACCCGCGGGCCTTCGGCATACTGGTACAGGTTGTGGTCGAAGCCCAGCGCACTGGCAAAGGTGATGACGATGTAATACAGGATCATCGCAAAATGGCCGAGATACTTGTTGTTGATCACACTATGCACGGCGATCGCCAGCGCGCAGATCAGCCAGTACGAGCCCAGTTGCAGGACCAGCAATTGCTTTACGTACAGACCCAGCTCGAAATGCGTGTACCCCTTGAAGGCCTGGATCAGCACGCCGGTCGCGATCAGCATGGTTTGCAACACCACCGGCACCAGCATCAGGGCGAGCAGCTTGGACAGCAATGGCAGCCAGGTCGGCGCCGGGGTGGCGTCGAGGATCTGGTCGAGGCGGTTGTCGCGCTCGCGCCACATCAACTCGCCCGCGTAGAACGTAATGATGATGAGCATGAACAGGCCGAAGCTACCGCCGAGCAGATCAGTCATCTGATAGGTGACCGGCCAGGTGTTGGTGCCATAGCGGCTGCCGAGCGTGGTCGAGGCAAAGATCAGGAACAGTAAGCCGGCAAATACGATGACGCCAAAGTAAATGTTCTTGACCGTCTCGCGGAAATTCAGCCACACCAGCTTGCCGAGCAGGCGACCGCTGCCGTTTGTCGAAACGATGGCGGCCGGTGCCACCATGGAGTCTGACTCCGCGTGTTCTTCGTCTTCGCTACCGGATGCGCCGGACACGGTCTTGCTTTTTTCGGACAATCGCTCCGCCGCGAAACCGGAGAAGGAAAAACGCCAAAACGTGGCTGCGACCGCCAGCAGGGAGATACCCATCCACAGCAGACGATTCCACAGCACCACGCCTTCGAACGGCACCAAACGGGTGTTGCGCTCGGCGACGGTCCAGTAATCGACGATGCGCGCCATGGCGGTGGTACCGAAGGGATCGATCAGCGAGGCGATGGTCTTGTTATCGACGTCGCGCAGCAGTTGCAAGGAAATCAGGTAGCCGATCAGGAACAGGATGCTGCCGATGTACACGGGCAGCATCTTGCGGGTCAGCGCAGCGGTGGCAAAAAAGAGGCTGCCGATCAGCAAGGCGTTCGGCAACAGCACCTGCAGGTAGGGCCACAGGTATGCCAGCAGATGATTCGGACCGAGACGGTCCGGGTCCATACCCGGCAACATGGTAGCGAGCCAGGCGCCAAGGCCGATGCTGGAAAAAATACCGGCAACGACCGCCAAGGCGCCGATGAATCGGCCGCCCAAATAGTCAAATTTGGAAATAGGAGAGGTGAAAAAGAAGTGATAGGCACGATATTCGTAGTCCTGCTGCACGGCACGGCCCATCACCGTCGCCATCACCACCAGGCCCAGCGTGCCCAGCACGGAAATGGTCTGCGCCAGCGCATAGGGAGAATTGACGAACACCTTGCCGGAACCGAACGAAATATTGGCGTCCTTGAACAAGCCGCCGGCGGCGGCGATCCACAGAATCGACAGTGCGAAAAACGCCAGGAAATACACCCAGGTGGAAATGCGCGACAGGCGTGTGCGGCACTCGAACAGCGCGATATTGATCAACATGTAGTCATTCCTCAGGCGGCCATGGCGGCGGGTTGGGTGGTGCCGAGGAATCCGCCGATGGCGGCAAAATAGGTGTCTTCCAGTTGCGGTTCTACCGCCGTAAATTCAGGTCCGGGTTGATGGTCGCCGACGACGTGGATCAGGGTCTTGCCGGCGATCAGGCGGGTGGAAATGACCGGATATTGCTTCTTGGCCTGCTCCAGCTCGCTACGGCTCACCGAGGCGGCCCACAGCCTGCCGGAGAGCTCCTGCGTCAATTCGGCGGGTTTGCCGGTCAACAGCACCTCGCCCTTGTTGATGATGGCCATATTCGGACACAGGTCGCTTACGTCGGACACGATGTGCGTGGACAGAATCACGATCACCTGCTCGCCGATCTCGGCCAGCAGATTGTGGAAACGCACCCGCTCCTCCGGGTCGAGTCCCGCCGTCGGCTCGTCCACAATAATCAGCTTGGGATTGCCGAGCAGCGCTTGGGCAATACCGAAGCGCTGGCGCATGCCGCCGGAAAAACCGCCCAGCGCCTTGCTGCGCACGTCGTACAGATTGGTCTGCCGCAACAGTCCTGTCACGACTTCCAACCGATTTTTCCGGTCCGACAGGCCCTTTAATTCGGCCAGGTGATTGAGCATGTCCCAGGCTGACACCTTGGGATAAACGCCGAAATCCTGCGGCAGGTAGCCCAGTTGCCGGCGTACGGCATCCTTGTCGCGCAGGACGTCGATGTCGCCCATGCGCGCGCTGCCGGCATCGGCTTCCTGCAGCGTCGCCAGCGTCCGCATCAGGGTCGATTTTCCGGCACCGTTGGGGCCGAGCAGGCCGAACATGCCGGTGGGGATGGTCAGGCTGACATTTTTCAGCGCCTGAACGCCGTTGGGATAGGTTTTCGACAAGCCTTGAATAAGGAGTTCCATGTTTGACCGTTCGGGTAGTAGGCAATCCGGCCAGTATTTCAATGAAACGCCGCCAGGGCAAGTGCGCCGGGATAAAATGCCGACGAACTCGCTTCAACCGTCGAATTTGGCGCATGAATTGCAGTTCGCGATTCCGCCAAAGACGACGGTCACCCTACTTCACGCCATGAAAACGATATCGCTTTTGCTGGTCCTGCTTGCCGTTGCCGGCTGCTCCGCCATAGATCCTTATCGGTTATTGAGTCGCGGCCCGGGTACCAGCGTGCAAATCGTGCCGGTGGCGAGCGTGGACGACTCCTGGAAGGCGGCCGCTATCGATGCGGTCTGGAATACCGTCAACGAGCGCTACTACAATCCGACCTTCAACGGTGTCGATTGGCGCGCGGTACGCACGCGGGAGGAGCCAAACATCCTCGCCGCGACCGGCGACGACGAATTCTGGGAACGGCTCGACAAGATGACCGGCGAACTGCACGACGCGCATACCCGCGTGCATTCCCCCAAGGACGTCGCACGCATGCGCAACAACGAGTCGCATTCGCTGGGCATCGGCTTTGTCGAACTCGACGGCCAATTGCTGCTGACGTCGGTGCACCCGGATTCGGACCCGTATTGGGCCGGCGCGCGCGCCGGCATGGCGATCCAGTCCATCGCCGGGCAACCCGCGCTGGGCTACTACCGCCGCGCTCTCGACGAATCCCGCAACACTTCCACTCCCTGGGCGCGCACCCGAGGCGCCTTGCGCAAGATCACCGTCGGCGACGTCGGCAGCAAGCTGGCCATGACGTTCGTTCGCGGCGACGGCAGCGAAATCCAGGCGACGCTGGCACGACGCAAATTCGTCTCCGCCCTGGACTTTTCGCAACGCGTGCTGCCATCGGGATTCGGCTACCTGCGCTTTTCCAATTTTGTCGACAGCCTGGAAGGCCGCATCGTCGATGCCATGGAACAGCTGAAGGACACGCCGGGCATAATCGTCGATCTTCGCAATAATGGCGGTGGCTCGGCGGCGCTCGCCGCCAGCGTAATGGAACGTTTTTTCGAGAAGAACCAGAAAGGCGTGAAAATCCCCACCCGTACCGGCAAGGGCGTGTCCTTGTTTTTTATCGAGGTCATACCTACCGAGCCAGAACTGAAAGGCACCGGCGCACACGCCTACACCAAACCTCTGGTCATCCTCACCAATCTCGGCAGCGCCAGCGCCTCCGAGGTCGTCGCCGGTACTTTGCAGGATGGCGGGCGCGCCACGGTGATCGGCCAGCGCAGTTGCGGCTGCCTGCTCGGGTTTCTCGGCTACAAGGATCTGCCGGGAGGAGGCCAACTCGCCTACAGCGAGCTGGGCTACCTCACCTCGAAAGGCCGCAAGATCGAGGGCGAAGGCGTTACGCCGGACGTGGAAGTGCCGCTGACGCGCG
>CAZCKI010000079.1:0-1066 GCA_964498815.1 uncultured Burkholderiales bacterium | reverse complement strand
GGGATATCGTCATGAATCGCGACAGAACATTGGAGGCGGCGGAGGCGTTCCTGAAGCAGCGGATCGCTTCCAAGGAAGCTATGCCCGCCACCGCCGCAAGCGCATCAGGCAAGTAGACCATTATTGGCGTGAAGGCAAAGCTATGAAGATCCTGGTGTTGGGGGCCGGCGGAACCGGTGGTTATTTCGGTGGCCGCCTGGCCCAGGCCGGCAACGATGTGACTTTCCTGGTACGCGAAAAGCGCGCCGCACAACTTGCACGGGAGGGTCTCGTTATCGAGAGCCCGCGCGACACGGTTACCCTGCGCGTCGCCACTGTGCTGGCGGCGGACGTCAGGCCGGAGTACGACCTCGTCATCCTGTCGTGCAAGGCCTACGACCTGCAAAGCGCCATCGCGGCCATTGTGCCGGCAATGGGCTCCCACACCTGCGTCGTCCCGCTTCTCAACGGTATGACGCATATGGCGGCGCTCGAGCAGGCTTTTGGACCGCGGCGGGTAATGGGAGGTGTCGCACAAATCGCGGCAACGCTGACGCCGGCCGGGCACGTCAAATCGCTGGCCGATGTACACCTCATCGTCTGGGGTGCACGCGATGCTTCACAGCAGCCCTTGGCCGAGGCCTTGGGTGTGGCGTTTGCGAAGACGGTAGTCGACTGGAAGGTGTCGGATAACATCGAGCAGGAAATGTGGGAAAAGGTCGTGTTCCTGTCGACGCTGGCCGGTATGACCTGCCTGATGCGCGGCAGCATCGGCGAAATCCTGTCGACGCCGGACGGAAAGGCGCTGATGGAGCGATTCGTCGCCGGCAACATTGCGATCGCCGAGCGTGAGGGCTTTGCGCCGAGGGCGCCGGTGATCGAGCGCTTTCGCAGTCTCCTGAATACGGCCGGTTCGCCGCTGACCGCGTCGATGTTGCGTGACCTCGAAAACGGTGGCGCCATCGAAGCCGACCACATCGTCGGTTTCATGCTCGGTCGCGCGCGTCACCACGGCATCGACGACACGCTGCTGAGCGTGGCGCACACGCATTTGAAAACGTACGAAACGCGTCGCCAGGCCGGTCGC
>CAZCKI010000078.1:5923-10044 GCA_964498815.1 uncultured Burkholderiales bacterium | reverse complement strand
GCGATCGAAACGAACTCCCTGAGCGGCAAACAGCTGGCCGGCCGCTGCGGATTCTGTGCGGCCGGCCGCGTTCAAAGGCCCCGTCTCCGGCGAAACCGGCTTGCCGTTGGCGTCAAAATAACTGACGCTGCCGTGCCGCATCAGATACAGGCGGCGGCGCGAATGCGGCGGGGATGGATCAGCCGCGGGCACGCGCATTAAAAGGAATTTTCCCCGTCAGCAACTCGTAAAACATGACCCAGTCGCCGGCAAAGCTGTAGAACGGCTGGGTGAATGAGGCAGGGCGGTTTTTTTCGAAAGCGAAATGGCCCAGCCACGCAAAGCCGTAGCCGGCCAGCGGGATGCCGGCAAACCACCACGCATTGCCGGTCAGCAAGCCGGTGGCGAGTATCAGCAATACCAGGATGCTGCCTACAAAGTGCAGGGTGCGGCAGGTCGGGTGGGTATGCTCCGACAGGTAGAACGGGTAAAACTCGCGAAAAGTCCGATAGGGCGCGCTCATCTGGTTCCCGGTGGCATTCAGGTTCGGTAACTCGAATCCATTCTATCCAATTTCCGCAGCAATCCCGGCCACGCCAATTGCCCGCCCATGCCCTTGGTGACGACCTTCATTTGCTGCTTTGCACCATCGAGGATAGGCTGCGCGATGGGAATCAGCGGCGAACCGCCGGCCTGCGCGCGCACCTGGATCATGCAGGTGACTTCGAACAGGTACATGGCGACGAAGGCATCGGCAATGGTCTCGCCGACCGTGAGCAGGCCGTGATTGCGCAGCATGAAGAAATTGCGATCGCCCAGATCCGCCACCAGACGCGGTTTCTCGGCATCGTTCAAGGCGACGCCTTCGTAGTCGTGGTAGGCGAGGCTCGCCAGCACAAAAATAGACTGCTGCGAAATCGGCAACACCCCGTCGCGCTGCGCGGAAACGGCGATGCCGTTCGGCGTGTGCACGTGCAATACGCATTTGGCATCGTGGCGCGCCGCGTGAATGGCGCTATGGATGGTAAAGCCGGCGGGGTTGACCGGAAACGGATTGCCGACGTCCAGCTTGTTGCCGGACTGATCGATCCTGACCAGGCTCGATGCGGTGATTTCGTCGAACATCATGCCGTAGGGATTGATCAGGAATTCATTGTCCGCATCGGGCAGCTTGGCGGTGATATGGGTAAAGATGATGTCGTCCCAGCCGTAGGCCGCCACCAGGCGGTAACAGGCGGCCAGATCGACCCGCGTCTGCCACTCGGCGGCGGATACCTTGCCTTGCAGGCTGGAAATATTGTCCATGCGATTCTCTGGGAAATTTCGAGGCAGCCTGGATTGTGCGCCGATTTGGCGACGCCATCAGCCGGCGCGGAAAGTCCAGACGCGACGGGTAAAGTCGCGCACGGCGGCGCGATCGGCGGCGGGACCCGCATACCGCTGCCGTACGTACGATTCGATCAGCGGCGCCGCTCGCGATGCCAACTCTGCATTCGCTTCGCGGATGCGCGTCAGGTAGTCCATCGGTCCTTCATCGACGCCGCGCACGAATCCGCGCCGCGCCAGCCTGGCGCACAGCCGGTCCCAGGCCGCCACCAGCGGTTGCTTGCGGGTCTGGTAGGCGCGCAACATCAGGAACAGGGCGGCGATACCGGCCGTCACCAGCACCGCGACGATCAGCCAGATGGCGATCGATCGCCAATCGACATCGCGCATGCCGAGCTCCTCGAGGAAGCTGCGCTGGCGGTCGGCATTGAAGCCCACCACCCATTGATTCCACTGGTTGTTGAGCGCATCCCAGGAGAAGCGCAGTTCGTTGAACAATCCCGACCGGTCGACCGCGAGCAGATTGTCGAACATGGTGACCGGACCCATCGCCGCCGTCACACCTCGATTGATGCGCAGCGGCGATACCGCGAAAGTCGGGTCGGCCCTGGCCCAGCCGAGGTCGGGAAGCCAGACTTCCGCCCAGGCGTGCGCATCGGACTGCCGCACGATCAATTGATGCGAAATCGGATTGACTTCGCCGCCTTGATAGCCAGTGACGACCCGCGATGGAATACCGGCCGCGCGCAGCAGCAGCACAAAACTGGACGCGTAGTGTTCGCAAAATCCGCGCCGGGTATCGAATAGAAATTCGTCGATGGGATTGGCGCCCAGGGTCTGCGGTTCCAGCGTGTATTCGAAATTGCTGTTGTACATCTTCAGCAGCTTGTCGATCAAAACTTTGGGATCGGCATTTTCTTCCTGCAACTTCTTGCCGTATGCGATGGTCCTCGGATTCAGGTAGGTCGAGTAGGCGAGCGCCTGCGCCCGTTCGCGTGTGCCGATTTCGGCGCCGGCCCGATAACGCAAATAGGAACTGACCTCGTAAGACCGCAGGCTCACCACCGGGGATCGCGAGCGCAACTGGTAGTCGGTGGTAAAAAATGCATTGTCGGGCAGGGTGCCGGGCAGGTCGAGGGCGAATAGCCAGAACTTCTGGTGCGGCTGCAGCGTTACCCGGTACTGAATCGGCGGGGACAGGGGCTGAAAGTCGAGTTTTCGCGTCTCGGCCACATTGTTCATGCGCCACTCCCGGCCGAGCTGCTGTCCCAGCACCGGGCCGCGCCAATACAGGTCTTCGCTTTGTGGCACGCTGCCCTCGAAATCGACGCGAAACGCCACCGCATCCGACTGGCTCAGTTTGCCGATATCGCCGGGCGACATTTTGTCGGTCAGGCCGCTGGTGGCCTGGTCGTCCTGCGGCATGCTCCACAGCGGCCCGGTCAGTCTGGGGAACAGGAAAAACACCACCAACATCATCGGAATCGATTGCGCCAACAGCCAGCCGGCCGGTGCGATGCGTTCGCGTACGGTAGCCTCGGTGCCGATGCGATTGAAGCCGATCAGGGTGGCTACGAACAGCCATACGCAGATCAGCATATAGCCGCCCATGAAGATGGTCTGCGAATACATGAAGTTGGTCAGCGCGAGGAAGAAGCTGAGGAAGATGACGACGAGGGCGTCGCGCTTGCTTTTCATTTCGAGGATCTTCAGGCACAGCATGACGATCAACAGCGCCACGCCGACCTCGCGGCCGAACAGTCGCCGGTATTCGACAAAGGCGCCGGCGCTGACCGCGATCGCGAACAGTCCCATCAACCAGGCCGGCGGCGAATGCAGGCTGTTGCGCGCGATCCACCAGCGCCAGGCGCCGGCAGCGATACAGCAGGCCGTCATCCACAAGGGAATCCGCAGTGCGTGCGGCGCGATGACGAAGGTCATGGCCGCCAGCAGCCAGACGATGTCGCCCAGCTTGAGGGTGGCGACGTTCAGCATGGCAGTGCTCGTAAATTGCCGGGCTGCTTCACGCCGCACCTCCAAACAGGGCCAGCGCTTCCAGGCAGCGATCGCGGTGTTGTTCGCCCAGGCCGGGCCGAATCGACTGCTCCGGCAAGCGCAGGCCGTAGGGCAATTGCGAACGCTCTGCTTCCATCACCCACCAGGTCAGGCGCGACAGCCGCAATTCCGTGTCCATCCCCTCGAGGGCCGCGAAATCGAGCCACAGCTCGGCGCTGGCGGTGGAGCCGAATTCCTTGACCAGCAGGCCCTGTTCGCGCGCCAGCGCCTTCCAGGCGATTTGGCGCGGTGTATCGCCGGGCCGGTAGGCGCGCAGCGACTGGAACTCTTCGTCGCCGCGAATCGGCACATTGCCTTCCCCCTTGGCGCGCGCGTCGAGAGGCAGGGCGCCGTCGCCCGAGTCGGGTTTGGGATAGACCAGGCAATGGCTGCCGAAATCGACATACGACCAGGAGTGAAACAGGCCGACCGGGTACTCGGTAAAGATTTCCAGCCGTCCGCACTGCGCGCGCCCGCGCCGCTCGGCGTGAATCGGAATGTGGAAGGTAGTGCCCGCGGCCGAGGCGACATCGCCGAATTCCGCCGGCGCATCGAAACGCGTGGCCTGCCGTACGCCGACCGCATAGCGCGACAGAGTCGGGTTATGGATCACCAGCCCGAAATGGGCGGTGTCGCCGGCAAACACCGGCTCGACTTTTCCCGGACTGACGCGAAGTTGCGCGAGATTGCGAAAGGTGTGCAGCATCGCGGTGCCGCCCATGCCCGCCAACAGGAAGGTGAGCAGGAATCCCAGAGACAAG
>CAZCKI010000078.1:0-5913 GCA_964498815.1 uncultured Burkholderiales bacterium | reverse complement strand
GGACACCGGCAAAAAAATAGCCCGAACGCGACGGCACGATGTAAATGCGCCTTTGAACGAGGATGACCGGCGCCGCCTCCGGCGACTTGCCGCGAAAAATCCAGTCGGCAATGCGCATTCGCAGGCGGAAACGCCACGCCGCGATCATGGCTGCTGCCGCCCCGTATTGTTACTTCTTGGCAGCAGCCGGCTTCGCCGCTTTGGGGGGTGGCGGCGGCTCCGGCAGCTTGCCGCAATCGCGCAGCTTGGTGCGGAAGCGGCGCAATTCCTTGGAAACCTCGCTCTCGGGCCCTTCCGGCTGGGTAATCTTGCTGGCCTTGTCCTGGAATTCGATCTGCGTATCGTTGAGCTGGCTCAGGTGCTCCTGCCTGGCTTTCCAGTCGTCGGGCGCCTGTTTCATGGCGCCGGAGCGATTGGCGACGTCGATTTCGGTCGCCAGTTTTTCCCGCTCGCAAAGCCGTTCTTCGTAATCGATGAACAAAGCCTTCAATCGTTCCATCGGCGCCACCAGCGGTTTGAACGAAGCACCCTTCTTGGTGGGGTCGGTCAATACCTGCTTGCCGTCGGCGCAGGGGCGGTCGCTATACTCGATTTTGCCGTCGACGCCCTGGCATTTATAGCTCTGTGCTACGGCGCTGCCGGCGAAGAGGAGGGCGGTGAGGAGCAGGGGAATAGTGCGCATAATGTTTTTCTCGGTGGACTGGGTCGAATATTACGGTATCGCGACGGAACGAATCAATTCTTGTGCCACATCGAATCCTTCGCCATTGGCGACGGGGCGCAGCCGGTGGCCGACCACGGCGGCCGCGACCGCCTGCACGTCTTCGGGCAGCACCAGATGCCGGCCGGCCATCAACGCCCAGGCCTGCGAGGCACGCAGCAAGGCCAGCCCCGCCCGCGGGGACAAGCCGACTTCGAAGCGCGACGAGTCGCGGCTGTGGTTTACCAAGGCCTGCACGTACTCGACCAGGGCGTCGGAAACGAAGATTTTGGCGACTGCGGCCTGTAGCCCCAGCAACTCCCCGACCGACATCTGTGGCGTGATGCGGGCGATCAAGTCGCGGCGGTCCTCGCCTTTGAGGAGCGCCCGCTCGGCTGCCTGATCGGGATAGCCGAGGTGGATTCGCATCAAAAAGCGGTCGAGTTGCGATTCCGGCAGGGGAAACGTGCCGATTTGATGTGACGGATTTTGCGTGGCTATGACAAAAAACGGCTCCGGCAGCTTCATCGTTTCGCCGTCGGCCGTCACCTGGTGTTCCTCCATCGCCTCCAGCAAGGCCGATTGGGCCTTGGGCGAGGCGCGGTTGATTTCGTCGGCCAGAATCACCTGTGAAAACACCGGACCGGGGTGAAAGCGGAAACTGGACGTGTCGCGGTCGAAGATCGAAACCCCGACGATGTCGGCCGGCAACAGGTCGCTGGTGAACTGGATGCGCTGGTAGTGCAGCCCAAGCAGGCTCGCCAGCACGTGCGAAAGCGTGGTCTTGCCGACGCCGGGAATATCCTCGATCAGCAGGTGGCCGCGCGCCAGGATGCAGCACATGGCCATGCGAATCTGCTCGTCCTTGCCGAGGATGATGGCGCCGGAATCGCGCAACACGCGCGCCAGCGGATCGTCGCGTTCGCGCAGGGCTTCCTGTTCTTTCTTCTGGAATAACATGGACTCGGCAAAGGATTGTGCAAGGAATATTGTACGCTGCAACGGCCTGTGACCCGACGACAAGCAGTTTGCTTCGATCGACGGCTTGTAGTCGGATGGGGCTTGCGCGACAATGAAGCCAGGAGATCGCCTTGCCCACCGCATTTTTCACCCATCCGGACTGCCTGAAACACGAGATGGGGCCCCATCATCCCGAGCGCCCGGAACGTCTCCACGCGGTCCTGAACGCGCTGGAAAATGCCAGCCTGATGAAGCAGATGCGCCGTTTCGAAGCGCCGGCCGCGACGCGCGATCAGCTGTATGCCGCCCACCAGCCCGACTATGTCGATAGCGTGTTCGCAATGGCTCCCGGCGAAGACTACGCCTACCTCGATCCCGATACCGCCATGAACCGGTATTCGCTGAACGCAGCACTGCACGCGGCCGGCGCGGTGGTGGCGGCGGTGGACCGGGTGATGTCCGGGGAATTCGACAATGCCTTCTGCGCCGTCCGCCCTTGCGGGCACCACGCTACCTGGAACCAGGCGATGGGTTTTTGCATATTCAATAACGTCGCCGTCGGCGCGCAACACGCCATCATGGCGCATGGAATGGAGCGGGTGGCGATCCTGGATTTTGATGTACATCACGGAAACGGCACCGAAGATATTTTTCACGAAAATGAAAAAGTGATGCTGTGTTCCAGTTTCCAGCATCCCTTTTACCCGGGGACCGGCGCCGACTCGGGCAATGCCCATATCATCGCGACGCCCTTGAAGGCATATAGCGACGGTCACGCCTTTCGTGCCGCGATCGACGCCAGTTGGTGGCCGGCATTGGCCGAATTTCAGCCGCAATTCATCATCGTTTCGGCCGGCTTCGATGCCCATGCGCGCGATCCGCTGGCGAGTCTGCAATTGCACGAAGACGATTTCGCCTGGGTCACGGAGCGCATACGCGATGTGGCGGATGAATACGCCGGCGGCCGCATCGTTTCGGCACTGGAAGGCGGCTACGACCTGGATGCGCTGGGTCGCAGCGCCGTGGCTCACGTCAGCGCATTGCTGTAAACAAGATCAGGGGAAAACATGGAAAATAAAAAGCTTCGCGCGAGCGTGCGGCTTGCGCTGTGTCCTGCTGTTGCGGCGGCTTTTTGCTGTGGTCCGGCTGCCGCGCAAGCGCCTGGTAAAGTCCCGGTGCAAGTGGTGAAACCTCCCATTGCCCTGGCATTCATCGATCTCGCCACTTATTCCAGCGATATGCCAGGCGCCGGCATGATGGCCGGGGCCGCGCAGGGCGGCCGTTCGGGCGGGGCGTTCGGCGCACTGGGAGGTCTGCTAAAGGGGGGCGCCGACAGCGCCACCGGCCGCGGCAATGCCTTTGGTGGCACCCACGCGATGGGTTTCGCGGCGCCTGGCCGCTATGTTGACATTTCCGTGCACACCAGCAAGAACCCGGGACTGTCTGCCGCGACACAAGCCATTCCGATGGGCATGAACCTGGGCGATGCGCTGAAGCTGGTGGCGCCGATGCCGGACAAGCCGATCGCGGCCGCGCCGGTCGACGAGAAAACGGTGGAACCTACATACGAAAAACCGAAAGGTCGCATGTCCCTGTATTGGGGATGTGGAACTGCAATTCGCGCCGGCCAACCGCGGGTGCTCGATGTAAGCAAGGCCTCGGTCGAGGAATACGGCAAGTTTTTTGTCATGCGCGGCAGTACCACCAAGGGTGCTCGCTCCGAGCCGGGCCATCCGGCGTGGCCGAACAAGGAAGACGACCGGCGCGTGCCGGAGACGGCGTCGCTGGTCGGTCAGCATGTTTTCAGCGGTGACGGCATTCCCGACACGTTCAAAGTGACGCTGGGGACTACGCAGGACCTGCTGGCGCCGATCCAGCTGAACCAGAAGAAGGACGACGGCGCCGTAGCGCTGGAATGGCAGTCCATCCCCAACGCACGCGGGTACTTTATCTCGGTGATGGGCGGCCAGGGCGGCCGCGAAGGTGAAGGTGGCGACATGGTGATGTGGACTTCCAGCGAGCTGCCGGACATGGGCTTCGGCCTGGTCGACTACCAGTCGAACGCCAACCTCGACAAATGGCTGGGCGAGAAAGTCATCCTACCGGCCGGCGCCACGCAGTGCACGGTGCCGAAAGGCATCTTTGGCGCGGAGGGTGCCGGCATGCTGCGCATGATCGCCTATGGGTCCGAGTCGTATCTCGCCTATCCGCCGCGCCCGACCGATGTCAAGAAGCCTTGGGAACCGGATTGGCAAACCAAGGTGCGGGCCAAATCGACGCTGTTCTCGATGCTGGGTGGCATGGCCGAGCGCAGCAAGGAAGGCAAGCCCGTGCAGAAGGATGAGGAAAAACCCAATCCGCTGAATTTGCTGAAGGGCCTGCTGGGACGCTAACGGCTTTGCGGATGATTAAAACGTAAACGGCCCGGCGAAATCGCCGAGCGGCAGGGTATGCGTGGTCCAGCTGCCGCGCCCCAGCCACGAGTGCAACTGCAGGCCCGGTGGCTGGTGATTGAAGGTGATAGCGTCCTGCGGCGACATCGCCAGGCCGATCTGATGCGCCGTACTGGGGGCAACGCTGGCCAGCGCGTGCGCGACCCGCCCGTGGATGGCGCGATGGATGTGCCCGCTGACGATAGCCTCCACCTGCAAGTGCTTCGCAATCAATTGCGTAAATTCTGTCCGGTCGGACAGGATCATGCCGTCGATTACCGGCATGGCGGTCTCAAACGGTGGATGGTGCATGGCAATCAGCGTGGAAACATCGGCGTGGCGGCCCAATTGTGCGGCCAGCCAGTCCAGTCGCGGTCCCGTCAGCAGGCCGTGATTTTCACCCGGTACCAGCGTGTCGAGCGCGAGGATGCGCAGCGGCCATCCGCCCACCGCGTATTGCGCGAAACCGTCGAGGCGATCGGCATCGCCCTCGCGAGGCAGGCGGTCCTGAAAGCATTCCAAAAAAGCCGCGCGCTCATCGTGGTTACCGGGAATCGGAAACCAGGGAACGGCCAGCCGATCCAGTTCGGCGCGCGCCAGCCGATATTCCTGCGCGCTGCCCGATTCGACGATATCCCCCGTCACCATGCAGAGATCCGGCGGCGTGCGCAACGCATTGACGCAATCTACTGCACGCCGCAGAGCGAGGCGGGTATCCAGATGGTAATAGGCGGCGACGCGCTCATCGCCCACGTGCAGGTCGGTGATTTGCGCGATCAGCACGGCGATTACTTGCCGTTTTTGGTGGCGGGCCGGGTCGGGGCGGGTGGATTGGTAACGGTACGCCCCATGCCGGGTGCGATGCCTAGCCAGTCCCAGTGGCCCTGCGCGATGGCGTTGTTGATCAGGGCCTGGTTTTGCAGCGCAGCGAGATACACATTCGGCGCCAGCTCGTTGAACTGCATATAGCTTTCCAGCGTCTGGTAGCCGCACTGTCCCTGGTAGGCGCAGCCGTTGAGCATGCGGGTGTTATCGGGGCCGCAGTTGGCGCCGCGGTCGCAGGCCGCCATGGTCCAGGCTGGACCCATGTCACGCGGATTGAAGGGATTGCCGTCCGGTCCCAGATTACGTTCGGCGAGCTGGGTGGAGCCGAAGGTCAGCAACATGCCGGCGCGCTGCATCGCCATCGGGTCGCCGCTCGCCAGGGCATCGCGGATCATGCCGAGCTGGTCTTCACTGAGACGCCTGCCCTCGACGCCGGTGGCGGTGCGCGCCTGCTCGCGAAACTGTTCGGCGGCCACGGCAACCTTGGCGGCGGGATCGCCGGCGGCGGCGGCTTCGCGATAGAGCCGTGAAGCATCGGCCGCCGACAGGTTCGATCCCTGGAAGCCTTCGCACTGCTCGCCGATGCGCGTGAAGGCATCGATGCGTTGCTGGTTGTTGGGATCGTTGTCTTTCAGGCGGCTCAGGAAGCGCGTCTTGTCGGCCTCGGTCGGCGCCTGGTTGCGGGTGCGCCACTGGCAGGCCTCGATCGCGGCGGCGGCGAGGTACTTGGTCTCGGCGTCAGCCCCCTCGGGGTTGGCAATGTAGCGGTCGTAAAACTGTTTCAGGTGGCGGCCTTTTTCGAATTCGATGCGATTGGGGCTGCGCACCACCGCAACCACGGGTCGCGCCGCGCCGACACTCGGCTTGGCCATACCAATGAGTGCCGGGGCGCCACCGCCGATACCGGTCGATGACGCAACGGCTTTCTGGCCGGCAGTTGCAGCGTTAACCTGGACTGAGGTCGCTGCCGGAACCTGAAAGAAGTTCCATGCTCCA
>CAZCKI010000077.1:0-10064 GCA_964498815.1 uncultured Burkholderiales bacterium | reverse complement strand
GACAACCTGCCGAAGACGCGCTCCGGCAAGATCATGCGCAGGCTGCTGCGTTCCATTGCCAAGGGAGACGAGATCACGCAGGACGTTTCGACCCTGGAGAATCCGGCGATTTTGGATCAATTGAAGAAGTCGATCTAGATCGACTTCCGCATTGCAAAGAGCCCTGGCCGCGCCTGCGCGCCGCCGGGGCTTTTGTTTTGTGCAGTGCCTTTTATGGCCCGGTTGACGGAAGGCTCACCCGGGCGGCACACTGCGGCACGAGGAGATTCACCATAGTGAGAAAAAGCGCGTCCAAGACCGCGCGCCTGTTGTGCCTGTTTGCACTCGGGTGCCTGTTGTTCAACTATCCGCTGCTGGCGCTGTTTAACGTGCCGACCAGCGCATTCGGCGTGCCGCTGCTGTATTTCTATTTGTTTTGCGCCTGGGCGCTGGTGATCGTGCTGCTGGCGCGGGTGCTGGACCGCAAGGAGTCGCGCTGATGCTGCAAGGCTGGGTGATCGCGGCCGCATCCCTTGCCTACATCGGCGTGTTGTTCGCCATCGCCTATTACGCCGACCGGCGCGCCGACCAGGGTCGCTCGCTGATCGCCAACGGTTACTTCTACAGTCTCTCGCTGGCGGTGTATGCAACCGCGTGGACCTTCTACGGCAGCGTCGGACGCGCCGCCAGCGACGGTGTGGGCTTCCTGCCGATTTACATCGGCCCGACGCTGATGATCGTCCTGTGGTGGTTCGTGGTGCGCAAGATGATTCGCATCACCAAGCTCAACCGCATTACCTCGCTGGCCGACTTCGTCGCCTCGCGCTACGGCAAGAGCGCCTTGCTGGGCGGCGTGGTCACGGTGATCGCGGTGGTCGGCATCCTGCCCTACATTTCCCTGCAACTGAAAGCGGTGGCGACCAGCTTCCAGATTCTGGTGCAGTACCCGGAAATCGTCATGCCGCAGGCAGGCGCCGCGCCGGTGATCCAGGACACCGCCTTTTCGGTGGCCTTGCTGTTGGCGTTCTTTACCGTGGTGTTCGGCACCCGCCACCTCGATGCGGCCGAGCGTCACGAAGGCATCGTCGCCGCGATCGCCTTCGAATCGATCGTCAAGCTGGTCGCCTTTACCGCCGTCGGGCTGTTCGTTACCTATGGACTGTTCGAGGGCCTCGGCGACCTGTTTACACAGGCGCGCGACGACAGCCAGCTGCGGCCGCTGCTGACGCCGTTCGAATCCGCTACCGGCAGCTACGCCAATTGGGTGTGGTTGACGATCTTGTCGATGCTGGCGATCGTATTCCTGCCGCGCCAGTTCCAGGTGACGGTGATCGAAAACGTCGATGAAAACCACCTGAAGAAAGCGGTGTGGCTGTTCCCCTTGTACATGCTGCTGATCAACCTGTTCGTACTGCCGATCGCACTCGGCGGCCTGTTGGCGCTGCCGCGCGCCGGCATCGACGCCGACACTTTTGTGCTGACCCTGCCGATGGCCCACCAGCAGGAGGGGCTGGCCTTGCTGGTGTTCATCGGCGGCCTGTCGGCCGGCACCGGCATGGTGATCGTCGAGACCATTGCCCTCTCGACCATGGTCTGCAACGACCTGGTGATGCCCTTGCTGTTGCGGATGAAGTCGTTGCGGCTTGCGCAAAAGACCGATGTCTCAATGTGGCTCTTGACGATTCGCCGCGCGTCGATTTTCGCCATCCTGTTGCTCGGCTACTCGTACTACCGCTTGGCGGGCGAGGCGTACGCGCTGGTTTCGATCGGCCTTATTTCGTTTGCCGCCGTCGCGCAGTTTGCGCCGGCGGTGCTGGGCGGTATGTATTGGAAAGGCGCTACCCGCCAAGGCGCGCTGGCCGGCCTGCTGGCGGGATTCTCGCTGTGGATATATACCTTGCTGCTGCCGGCCTTCGCCAAGTCCGGCTGGTTGCCGGCATCGCTGATCGACGCGGGCCCCTGGGGCTTTGCCCTGCTGCGGCCGACGCAATTGTTCGGTCTTTCGGGGCTGGATCAGATCACGCACGCGATGATCTGGAGCATGATCGCCAACATAGGCTGCTACCTGACGGTTTCTCTGCTGTCGCGGCAAAGCGCCTTCGAGTACGCGCAGGCGACTTCCTTTGTCGATGTCTTCACCCAAACCGGCGAGCCGGGGCAACCGTGGCGCGGCACCACCTCGGCCTCGGCCTTGCAGATCCTGCTGGGACGTTTTCTTGGCCCGCCGCGCGCCGCCGAGCTGTTCGGCGGCTACGCGCGCGAGCGCGGTCTGAAGTCGGCCGACGAGCTCGACGCCGATGCCAGCCTGGTGCAATTCGCCGAGCGCCACCTGGCCGGCGCCATCGGCGCCGCCTCGGCGCGCACCATGGTCGCCACGGTGATCCAGGAAGAGCCGCTCGGCATCGAGGAGGTGATGACCATCATCGACGAGACCTCGCAGGTGATCGCCTACAGCCACCGCCTCGAGGACAAACAGCGCGAACTGGAAGAGGCCACCGCCAACCTGCAGGCAGCCAATGCGCGCCTGCAGGAACTCGACCGCATGAAGGACGACTTCATTTCCACGGTGACCCACGAACTGCGCACGCCGCTGACCTCGATCCGCGCCTGTTCGGAAATCCTCGCCGACAATCCGCAACTCGAGCTGGGTGAACGGCAGCGCTTTCTCGGTCTCATCATCAAGGAGTCCGAACGCCTCACGCGGCTTATCAATCAGGTATTGGATCTGGCCAAACTCGAATCGGGCATGGCCGACTGGCACAACGACGCCATCGACTTGCGCGAAATCGTCGATGAAGCGGTCGGCACCACCGCCCCGCTATTCGCCGCGCGCAATATTCGCGTCGATACCGAGGTGCCACAGAGCGTGGTGGCGGTGCGCGGCGACCGCGATCGCCTGATGCAGGTGATGCAAAACCTGTTGTCCAACGCCGCCAAGTTTTGCCCCGGTGCGGCGGGCCAGGTGCGCGTGTCGCTGCAACGGCAAGGCGACCAGGCGCGCATCGACGTGGCCGACAACGGCATCGGCATCAGTGCCGAGGATCAGCGCCTCATCTTCGAGAAATTTCGCCAGGCTGGTCGGGCGATGGTGAACCAGCTGCAAGGCACCGGCCTCGGCTTGCCGATTTGCCGGCAGATCATCGGCCATCTCGGCGGCAATCTTTGGGTGGAAAGCGCGAGCGGTCGCGGCTCGATATTTTCCTTCGTGTTGCCGCTGGCGGGCGAAACGGCAGCGGCGGCGCGCAGATGAGCCGGCGCGTGATGATCGCCGAAGATGAACCGAGCATCCTGGAATCGCTGGAGTTCCTGATGCGCAATGCCGGCTACCAGACGCGCTCGGTGCGCGATGGTGACTTGGCAGCCGCGTGCCTGGCCACATTTCGCCCCCATCTGTTGCTGCTGGACGTGATGTTGCCGGGGAAAGACGGCCTGGAAATTTGTCGCCAGTTGCGTGCCGATCCACAATACGCCTGTACCCGCGTGTTGATGTTGACCGCCAAGGGCGGACGCATCGATGCGGCGATCGGCACCGACAGCGGCGCCGACGAATATCTCGCCAAACCGTTTTCGACGCGCGAATTGCTGGTGCGCGTGAAGGCCCTGCTGGCTGCGGGAGAAGAGCAATGAAAGTCGACAGTGGCAAGCCCCCGGCCGAGCCCACCGTCTACGTGGTCGACGACGACGAGTCGATCCGCGAATTGCTGGCCTGGCTGATGCAGCGCAATGGCCTGCGCGTGGAAACCTTTGCCGACGCGCGCAGCTTCCTGGCGGTATACCGGCCCGAGCTGCCCGGCTGCCTGCTGCTCGACCTCAATCTGCCGGACATGAACGGCCTGGATTTGCAGGCCTATCTCAATGAAAACGGCGTGCTGTTGCCGGTGATTTTCATGTCGGGTCGCGCCGATGTGCCCAAGGCGGTGCGCGCGGTGAAAGGCGGCGCGATCGATTTCATCGAAAAGCCCTTCGACTACAAACATATCGTCGCGGTGGTGCAGGACTGTCTGCTGCGCGACGCAGCGGTGCGCGAGGCGCAGGCACGCGACCGCTCGCACAACCAGCGGCTGGCACAGCTGTCGCAACGCGAACGCGAGGTGATGGAGCTGGTGGTGGCCGGAAAACTGAACCGCGAGATCGCGGAGGCGCTATACATCAGCATCAAGACCGTCGAAGTGCATCGCGCCCACGTCATGGAAAAACTCGGCGTGCGCTCGCTGGCGCAACTGGTGCAACTGGTGGTCGGCGTCGGCGTTGATACATCTGCGCCGGCTGCGCCGATGGTGCAGCGCACCATCGATCGATAGGGTTTCCCCCAATTGTGGTCTGGACGAACGTGCCGGTAGTATCGCTTGCGATAACAACAAGAGCGGTAGTGCAGAGCCATAAAAAGAACTGTGTAAACAGCGCGACGCATAGCCATGGCATTTGAAGCCCATCACGCCGTCACTCAATTGGAGGAAACATGTCAGCTGCAGCCCCCACAATTCACGCGGACGTCAAAGAGGAAAAGAAAGTCATCTTTGCCTCGTCCCTGGGCACCGTTTTCGAGTGGTACGATTTTTATCTGTATGCGACGCTGGCGCCGTTTTTCGCGGCCCTGTTTTTCCCAAAAGGCAATGAAACAGCGGCGCTGCTTTCCGCTTTCGCGACGTACGCGGCGGGTTTTCTGGTGCGGCCGTTCGGTGCCTTGGTATTCGGCCGGATCGGCGACCTGGTAGGGCGCAAGTACACTTTCCTCGTCACTATCGTCGTCATGGGCTTTTCGACCTTTGCGGTCGGGCTCCTGCCCAAGTACGAAACCATCGGCTGGGCGGCTCCCATCATGTTGGTGTTATTGCGCCTGTTACAGGGTCTTGCGCTCGGTGGTGAATATGGCGGGGCCGCTACCTACGTGGCAGAGCATGCGCCCGAAGGTCAGCGCGGTCTGGATACCTCGTGGATTCAGACGACTGCGACGCTGGGATTCTTCCTGGCGCTGGCGGTGATCGGGCTCTGCCGCACCCAGATGGACACGGCGGTGTTTGCCGATTGGGGCTGGCGCGTGCCGTTCCTGGTGTCTCTGATCCTGCTGGTTTTCTCGATCTACATCCGGCTGAAACTGAATGAGTCGCCCGTTTTCCAGCGCATGAAATCCGAAGGCAAGGGTTCCAAGGCGCCGTTGACGGACAGCTTCCTCAAATACCCCAACAACAAGTATGTGTTGCTGGCCTTGCTGGGCGCCACTGCGGGACAAGGGGTGGTGTGGTACACGGGACAGTTCTACGCCCTGTTCTTCCTGACGATCACGCTCAAGGTCGATTACCTGACTGCGTACACCTTGATCGCAATATCGCTGTTGCTGGGTACCCCGTTCTTCATTTTCTTCGGCTGGCTGTCGGACAAGATCGGCCGCTTGAAGATCATCATGGCGGGCTGTCTGATCGCTGCGGTCACCTACTTCCCCTTGTTCGGGGCGCTGACGCACTTTGTCAATCCGGCACTGGAAACCTATGCAGGCAAGACCCAGATCACCGTGTCCGCGGACAATTGCAACTTCCATATGTTCGTGGGTCCCTGGAGCAAGTTCAGCGACTGCGACAAGGCCAAAGACTTCCTGACCAAGCAGGGCCTGTCCTTCAAGTCCGAGGCGGGCAAGGGTGAGCCGGTCATCGTCAAGATCGGCGATCAGGAGGTGAAGGGCGCCTGGGATGAGAAGGCCGCGAATGCGGCGCTCAAGGCTACTGGCTACCCCGGTCCCGCCAACAAGGATGGCATCAACTACGGCATGACCCTGTTGATCCTGTTCATCATGCTGATCTACGTGACGATGGTGTACGGACCGATTGCGGCCTTCCTGGTCGAGCTGTTCCCGACACGGATACGCTATACCTCGATGTCCTTGCCCTATCACATCGGCAACGGCTGGTTCGGCGGCATGCTGCCCCTGCTGGCCACGGCGATCGTGGCAAACACGGGTGATATCTACGCCGGTCTTTGGTATCCGATCATCGTCGCCGTGATGTCCCTGGTGATCGGCACCTTGTTCCTGCGCGACAACAAGGATAGAAACATCGAATACGACGAAGGCTAGTCAATTTCGTTCGTGTCGATAAAAGCCCGCGCAAGCGGGCTTTTTTTTACCCAAATCGTCGGCGAGGCGTATGATTTCCTGACATGCACCGGGGTGGGTACCAAGAGTGCGGACAATAACGGAGGCTAGACCATGGGCGCGGGAGATATCTATGCAAAGACGCCGCTAGGCGTCCAGGAAGTCAGCAGTCGCAAAATGAAACTGAATCCGCGCCTGCGGACGATGTTGATTCTGGTGGACGGCAGGCAGCCGGTGTTCATCTTGCAGGAGGAGGGCACCAAGGTCGGCGCGCCGGCGGACTTCCTGACGCAACTGGAGGCCCTGCAGCTGGTCACCAGGGGCGGAGCGGCAGAGCCGCAGAAGGTGGCGGACAGCGGGACCCACTCGGCCGACGATGAATTCATGCGCTTTCGCAACGCCAAGGATTTCATGAACGTGACGGTGGTGAATGCCTTGGGCATAAAGTCGTTTTTCTTCACCCTGAAGCTCGAACGCGCCGGCAATTGCGAGGATCTGCGTGGTCTGGTGGATGCCTATCGCGAGGCGATTGAAAAAGGCAGCGGCGCGGAGGAGGCGGAGGTGTTGTCGGCCAGGCTGGTCGCCATGCTGTCCTAGCAGCGAGAAGCGCAAGTACGCGGGTTTCTCCGCAGCGGAGCGGATTCGCGTAACCTCTCGTTATGTCGACGTTCTTTCGTTATTTGGCCAGAGAAATATTTCTTTCCACGGCCTTGTTGCTGGTCGCCTTGCTGGCGCTGTTCGCATTGTTCGACCTGATCCGCGAACTGGGCGACCTGGGCAAGTCGAGTTACGGTCTGGCGATGGTGCTGGCCTACGTTGCCTTGTCGCAGCCCGCGCACGTGGTGGTGATCTTTCCGGTGGCGGCCTTGATGGGAACGCTGCTGGCGGTGTCGCGCATGTCCACTCAATCCGAGCTCACCGTCCTGCGCGCGTCCGGTCTGTCGCTGACGCGGCTGGCGGCCTACGCCGCGCTGATCGGTGTCGCGTTTTCGGTGCTGACCTTCCTGTTCGGTGAAATCGTGGCGCCTGCCGCCAAGGAAGGCGCCAAGCGGCTGCGCATGTCCGCCACCAGCAGCGTGGTGGCGCAGCAGTTCCGCTCCGGGCTCTGGGTCAAGGACGACCTGTCGTTCGTCAACATCGAATCGGTGACGGCCAAATCCGAGCTGGTCAACGTGCGCATCTACGAATTCGACCGCGCCTACCGCCTGCTCGCGATCAGCATCGCGCCGCGCGGCCGCTACGACGACAGCAATCGCTGGCTGCTCACCGACGTGCAAAAGACCACCTTCGAGGGAGAGCGGGCGCATATCGAGAAGCTGCCGACGGCGGTCTGGAATTCGGCGATGACGCCGAGCCTGTTGGCGGTGCTGCTGGTCAACCCGGAGGAAATGTCCCTGCTCGACCTGTCCGCGTATATCGACCATCTGCGCGACAACAAGCAAAACAGCACGCGCTACGAACTCGCGCGCTGGGGCAAATTGCTGCAACCGGCCGCGGTCATCATCATGATGCTGCTGGCGATCCCGTTTGCGGTGCAATCGCAACGCGCCGGCGGCATCGGCGCCAACCTGTTGCTCGGCATCATGATCGGTCTCGGTTTTTATTTTCTGAACCAGCTTGCATCGAACCTGACGGTGCTGAACGACTGGCCGCCGATGATCAGCGCGTCGGCGCCATTGGCGATATTTTTCGCTATCGCCATGTGCCTTATCTTCATCAAGGAATACGCCACCCGCATGCCGCGGTTCGGCGAACTGCCGGCGCTGCAAAAGACGTAACGTGAAGGAGCCTGAAACAGACAGGCTCAGTGTACGAGGAGAAGGTCAAAACCTTTGAAACACAGAGACACAGAGGGCACAGAGAAAGACGAAAATCTTGTTGCTTTTCTCTGTGGCCTCTGTGTTGAAGCTTTTGAATTCCTTACGCAACAACTGAGATCTGCCGCGTGCCGGCGATGCGGTCGTGCAGGAATTGGCGATCGGGATCGTAGCGGGCCCACAACCAGGTCGCGACCATCGGCACGAACAGCAGTACGGTCAGCGCCGGGTTAACGCGCCCCGGGAAGAACATCAGTACGACTCCTGCGCACGCGGGGCCATACAACACCATTGCGCAAAGGATTCGCAAGAGGCCTCTGGCTAGCGAAATTTGCGGCGCTGACTGGACGACCAGCCGGATGCGCCAGGTCTTCATCGGCAGTGTCTGCCCGCCGTGACGCCAGAACCAGGTGTAGTAGACCGCCACCACGACGGCGAGGTATAGCTGGAAAAGTATCCTGGGCCACCCGTCGAGCAGCGCGCCTTTCATCCCCGCAAAGGGGAATGAGACGATCAGCAGAAGCGCCAGCAAGAGTAGCGCCTCGTAGAGCAAAGAGGCGAGACGGCGCCCGATGCCGGGTGCTGCGCTGACCGGGTCAGTCACTTTGCGGTGGTGGGCGGGGTGTTGGCGGTGGTGGCCGGCGCGGCGGCTGTCGCCGAGGATTTGGAATTCCACTTTTCACGTAACTTGTCCTGCTTGTCCGGCGGCAGCTTGGACAGGTCCTTGTATTTGTCGCGCGCGGCGCGTCGTTGTTCCGGGGTCAACGCCGCCCATTCGCGCAAGCGTTCCTGGAAGCGCTCCTGCTGGACGGGGGCCAGTTTGGGGTACTGCTTGGCGGCGGTCACCATGCGGCGTTGCATGACGGCGGGCAGCTGCGCCCAATCCTTTTGCAGCGGCGCCAGGACTTTTTGCTCGCTATTCGGGATCTTGGTCCAGGGGACCGGTGCTGCGGGGGCTTTTTCGATTTTGGTGTCGGCGGCGTACACGGCAGGGAGCCACGCCAGTAAGACCGCTGTTAGGAAGGCTACAGCTACTCCGAAGACTCTTTGACCCACGTGTCGAAGTCCTTGTCCAGGAAGGCGTTGATCGGCAGTTCGCCCGTCAGCAATTGGGCGTCCAGTTCGCCGACATTATCGTAGAAATCGTCCTGCGACCACTGCGAATACGCAGCCCAGAGGCCAACGATGCTAATAATCGTCAATAAAAACAGTGTTTTACGTGAAAATCTCGGCAGGCGCAAAGTCCCGCCGGAGTTGCCCGCCATGGCCATTGCAGCGACCGGTACACGCGCAGAAGCAACCGCTCGCTCACGGGCGGCTTGCAGGCGCGCGATCTGGGCCGGCTCCAGTTGGGTGGTTCCCCACTGCAGGCGGCCTACGATCTTGCGGGCGATTTCGTCTTGGTGATTCATGATCGTTCTAGATACTCTTTCATTTCGACCGTGGCAAGTCATCCAAAGTAATACCTTTTGTGCGAAGTATTACAGTGAGCGCCTGGGTGGCCCGCGAACAATGGGTTTTGACACTACCTTCCGAGCAACCCATCGCCGCGGCGGTTTCCGCCACGTCCAACTCCTCCCAGTAACGCAACATGAAGGCTTCGCGTTGACGCGCCGGCAGCCGGCCGATGGCCTCTTCGATGATTTTCAGCAATTGGGCTTGGGCCAGCTGGTCCGACGGCTGGACGGGGATGTTGCCGGTATCCTCGGCTTCCAGGGTCTCCAGGAAGTCGCGCTCCTCGTCGTCCTCGCCTTTGCCGCCAAAAGCGGAAAAAAGGCTGGTCCAGGTGGAGCGTACCTTGCTGCGCCGGTACCAGTCGCGGATCACGTTTTGCAGGATGCGCTGGAACAGCATCGGCAATTCCGTGGTCGGCCGGTCCGGGTAGCTTTCCGCCAGCTTCAGCATCGCGTCCTGGACGATGTCGAGGGCGGCTTCGCCGTCCTTGACCGCGTACACCGCCTGCTTGAACGCACGCCTCTCCACGGAAGCCAGAAAGTCGGATAGTTCCAGGTGAGTAGCCAGTTTTGCCTCGTCAGTACGGGGGTGGGAAAGCGCCGGTCAGGGCTGTTATTGTGGCCGCAAGTACGGCCATGGAAGTCTAGCAAGATTCGCTCGCGCTTGACCATTTGCGCGGCAATCGGTAAGGTTCGTTATTCTGCACTGCACAATACCTTGGGCGACCC
>CAZCKI010000076.1:0-10110 GCA_964498815.1 uncultured Burkholderiales bacterium | reverse complement strand
CGAAGGCGAGTGGCTGTGCTCGGGTGGCTTTGCCGTGTGCGATCTCGCCAACGGTTATCGCTGCGAACCACGCTGCCACTGCGAGGCCTCGTTCGTGTCGATTTCGCGCCGTGCGCGTTGCTCGCTCGCCGAAGTGGTGGAAGTAGAGGACGGCGACCTGGAAATTTTCAAGGACGCGCTCACCCAGCAATTGCTGTTCGAATGGAAGGCGCCCGACTTCGCCACCGCGCGAGCGCTCGCCGAAGAGGAGATAGCCTACACAGCGGAATTATGCGAAACGCTGCCCATAGAGGTCTGGATCAGCGTGAAGCGCAGCCCCGGCGAAAACGGCGTCATCGACGAGCGCTACGATCAATTCACGCGCCTCATGATCGGCGCGCACAAGCTCTAGGTTCGCTACTCTTTTGCGGTGGAACTACCGCGCTTGTACACAATCTTCTTCTTACCCGCATCGCAGGTGCCGACCACGCGCAACTCGGTCGCTTCGTCGGCGGGGATCACGGTCAGCGTGTAATTCTTGACGCCCTTTTTCTCGAGTTTTTGCTCGATCTTGGCGACCAGATCGTCGCAAGAAACCCTGGCGAACGCAGGAGCGGCGAACAACGCCAACAGCGCGCACACGCGATACATTTTCATGACCATCCCCTAGATCGTCAGCAGCCTGACGTAATGGAATTGTAGCGGATAGTCGGCAAAAAGGTTATGCCGAAAACCACACCTCAGTGTCGCTCACCCCCGACACAATTCGCATCGAAATTTTGTAACCAAAAGCAAAATCGGGATGGCGTACCCCGCTTCCCGGGGGTGAAAAGGTAAAACCCCTACGTCGTTCTATCCACCGGAATCCAGGGATGCCGTAATCGGCGGCTGGTATTGGCCACCCTGCGCGTGCGTCAGCACCCGCGTCAGCGACACCAGCATGCCGGCCGTCGCACCCCAGATATAGCGCTTGCCGTAGGGCACCGAAATGTAGCGGCGCATGCGGCCCTTGTACATCGCCTGCTCGTAGCGGTGGTTGTTCACGTCGGTGACAAAGCCGAACGGCACCTCGAAACACTCTTCGACTTCCTTGGGGTCCGGCGCGTACACCGCCGGCGGCTCCAGCCAACCCACCACGGGAGTGATGATGTAACCGGTGCCGGTGGTGTAGGTGGGAATGGCGCCCAGCACCTCGATGGCGTCGGCCCTAACGCCGGTTTCCTCTTCGGTTTCGCGCAACGCCGTGTGGAAATGATCGGGGTCGTGCGCTTCCACGCGCCCGCCCGGAAAGCTGATCTGCCCGGCATGATCGGTGAGGTGGGCGGTGCGCTGGGTGAACAGCACCGTCGGCTCCTGCGCGTGATTGATGACCAGGATCAGCACGGCAGCCGGCTTCAGCGGGCGGTCGGGCGGCGGTGTCTGCAAATCGCCGTCGTCGGCAAAGCCGGCGTCGCCCGTGCCCGCCGCCTCGTGCGAGGTGGAGAGCCAGGCGCGCAGGCGGTTTCGGTCGAGAGCGCGGTCGCTATAATCGTTCACCCCCACATTATACGGAGGGCCCTGTGACAGGGAGCATCCCGTGATCGTGTGTCGCTTAACTTACACCGCACCTTCGAGCATACCTCAGAAAAAGGACAATCTCCGCACGGTCTCTCCTTCCCCTGTGGACACAGGGGAAGGTTGGGATGGGGTAGTCTCAAGACCAAGTGTTGTCACTAATTCAGGCATCGCCCCCATCCCCGCCTTCCCCCGTCGCTGGGGGAAGGAGTAGCCCGCGGAACGGCGTAGAGATCGCAATCATTTCGCAACAGCCATAACTTCAGGAGCATCCCATGATCGTGTACGGCTACTTTCGTTCCTCGGCCAGCTACCGGCTGCGCATCGCGCTTAACCTCAAGGGCCTGGCGCCGGAAATGCGCTTTGTGCACCTGCTGAAAGGCGAGCAACACAACCCCGCCTACCGCGAAGTCAACCCGCAGGGTTTTGTGCCGTATTTCATCGACGGCGATTTTCAGTTGTCGCAGTCGATGGCGATCATCGAATACCTGGACGAAACCCACCCCGAGCCGCCGCTGCTGCCGAAAGACCCCAGGGACCGTGCGCTGGTGCGGCAGATCGCGCAGATCGTCGCCTGCGACATCCACCCGCTCAACAACACGCGTATCCTCACCTACCTGAGCAAAGACCTGAAGGTCTCCGACGAGCAAAAGGCCCAGTGGTACTGCCGCTGGATCCACGACGGGTTCAGCGTCATCGAAGGCCTGCTGGCGACCCGCAAGGACCGGTTTTGCGTGGGCGACACGCCGACGCTGGCCGACATCTGCCTGATCCCGCAAGTCGCCAACGCGGCCCGCTTCAAATGCAGCATGGAGCCCTTCCCGCTCATTGCGGCCATCAACCAGCGAGCGCTGGAGTTGCCGGCTTTTGCGGCTGCGCATCCGCTGAAGCAGCCGGATGCGGAGTAGGCGGTTTAGGTGGTCGGCAACTGCGGAAGACCGACGCCAAATAATCTGTCGGAGGGCGCAAAAATAGCATGTCGTCCTGAACGCAGTGAAGGACCTCATCCATAGGCGCCCGGGAAATGCTGGCGGATGAGATCCTTCGCTACGCTCATGATGACAATCTTTGGTGGTCTGACCGCCAAAACCGGGAACTTTCCGCCCCACCCAAAGTAATACCGGGAAACCACCGTGACCATGACCCTGATCGATCCCGCTCCCGACCTCGACCTCATGCGCAAGATGCGTATGGGGGACGCCGAAGCCTTCACGGCGCTGTACCGGCGCCACCAGGGGCCGGTATACCGCTTTTCGCTGTTGCGATCGGGTTCGCCGGATGTGGCCGCGGATATCGTCCAGGAGATATTTTTGGGCCTTTTCACCGACAAGATACAGTTCGACCCCAATCGCGGCGCCCTGTCGAGCTTCCTGTTCGGCGTGGCGCGGAACCTCTTGTTGAAGCGCGACCAGCGCGAACACCGCTACGTGTCGATTCCGGACCAGGAAGACGACGACGCGCTGGCCCCCATCGACCCCAACCCGGAGCCGGCCGCAATCCTGTTCGCGCGCCGCGAAACCGAGGCGGTGCATACCGCCCTGCGGCAGATCGCGCCACACTACCGCGACGTGCTGATCCTCTACGAATTGCACGACCTTTCCTACGTCGAAATTGCCGGTGTGTGCGGCATCGACATCGGTACCGTGCGCTCCCGCCTGTCGCGGGCGCGGGCGCGGATGGCCGACCTATTGCAGGACTTCCGGCCGCCGATCGCGGCCAGACAACTCGAGGCAACGCCATGAACCACGCCGATTTCGAAAACCCGCAACTCGACCGGCAGCTCGACCAGCTGCGCGAGGAACTGGACCACCAGCAAACGCCGGCCCGCGTCGAAGCCGCCCTGCTGCAGACCTTCACCAAGCGCCAGCGCAAGAGCTGGCTCAGCCGCGCCGGCCTGTGGCTGGCACCGGCCGCCGGGCTCGCCGCCAGCGTCGGCATGGCCGCCTGGATCACGCTGGCACCCGTAACCAGCGCGGTGATCGGCAACGACCAAGCCAATATGGTGGCGATCGACGATCAATCGCCCTTCCTCGCCCTGCAATCGCTGGAGCGCATCGCCGCCGAGCGCGAGCCGCGCCTGATCGAGACCGCCGTGCCGCGCATGATGCTGGCCTCGCTCGGCATCCCGGTGAATCCGGAAGTGGCGGGCGATTCGATGCGCGCGCAGATGCTGGTGTCGGCCGACGGCCAGCCGCTGGCGATGCGACTTTCGCAATGAATGCATTCCGTACCGGCAACTTTTTCGATTTTGCAATGACAGGAGAACCCGCATGAAACCCAGACTGACCCCGATCGCAGCGCTGCTGCTTGCCTCCGGCATGATTGCATCCACCGGCGCCTCGGCGCGGCTGGTGAACTTCGCCGAATTCCAGAGCGAGGCCACACCCGAAATCGCCGCCATCAAGATCGTCGAAGGCCCGATCGTGGTGGCGATGGACGATGAAGACTCCGGCAAGAAACAGGAACGCCGCGTCGAAATCGTCACCAGCGGCGACTTCTCCTCGCTAGGCGAACTCTCGTCGCTGGGCGACCTCGACAGCCTTGCCGAACTCGGCACCGCCTTTTCTTCCGCGTACTCGTTCAACTACGGCCCCGGCGTGATGATGCGCACCGGCAAGCCCGTGAAAAATGCACCCTACAGCGCCGAAGTGATTTCGGAAACGGTGCAAACGCTCGCCGACGGCAACCAGATCAGCAAGCGCAACACCACCCTCACCTACCGCGACGGCGCCGGCCGCACCCGGCAGGAGGTGCGCGACGGCAAGGGTGAGGTGAAGACCATCCAAATCCACGACGCGGCCGACGGCAGCCGCATCGTGCTGATGCCAGGCAAGAAGACAGCCACCAAGATCAGCATGCCCGCCGACCTGAAAGTCCAGATCGAAGGCATCAAGGAAAAAGCCAAGGCGATGGCAGAGAAAGACAGGGCCGAAGGCCGCGATGCCAAGTCGGTGGTGGTCGAGCACCCGGGACCGGGGCAGACCATCATCGTCAAGCGCAGCGAAGGCGGCAATGCGGACGGCAAGAAGGAAATGCGCGAAGAAATCAAAGTGAACGTGGTGCGCGCCGGCGGCGAAACCGTCGTCAACGGCGTGAATGTGAGCGACGTGGTCAGCAAGGCGCTCAATATGGCGACGCTCTCCGGCCCGATCAGCATGTCCTTCCGCGACAACAAGTGGGCCGGTAAAGCGACCACCACTTCGCTCGGCAGCAAAGACATGGAAGGCGTGAAAGTCGAAGGCAAGATGGTGTCGTACACCATCCCGGCGGGGGAAGTCGGTAACAAGAACCCGATCACCATCAGCACCGAAAGCTGGTATTCGCCCGACCTGCAGGTCACCGTCTATTCCAAGCACAGCGACCCGCGCCACGGCGATACCATCTACCGCCTTGCCAATGTGAAGCGGGCCGAACCGGCGCAATCTCTGTTCACGGTGCCGGCCGATTACACGGTGAAAGAACCCCACGTCGGCAAGCACGATACGGAGAAGCACACCGTCATCGTCAAATAATTTCTTTGGAGTGTGTCATTTCAAGCGCGCCGCAAGGCGCGCTTTTTTTGCCCACGTTCGGCGCAGGCCCTTGTTGACGTCCGCTTTTTAAAAAACGCAATCTCCTGAATTCATTGGGGATTCAGAATAAACAATATCGAAATATTCCCCGCGGGCGAAACAGTTGCTGCAGTGCAATTCCTACCCATCCGGTGAACCGTTGGAAGACGGACTGTCCCAGCGACAGTAGGGCAGGTTTCCCGTGGGATTGCCAGCAATGGAGATTGACGAATTTGCTTGACGGTCGGTGGCGGCGAGGCGGCGTGTTGCCAGAAAGCTCCGCTTACCGCATGCCCAGCGTTTGGGAGAGCTTACGCCAGCACTCGACGCCGCCGGCGCTACCTCGCTACTACACAGAAGTTCGTCGGTTTTTAGCAAGATGCGAGGTCTAGCAATGTAGCGATGCTACATTGCTAGACTGACCCCGATGTTCTTGCAAACTTGGTTTGCTTCGACTTGGTTTCCATAGTTTCTCCTTTCTCGCCGGGGTTGCTTACGGGGCTTATCATCGGCCCCACGAGATTGAAGAATAGCTAGGAAAACCTGCCGCTCACTTATATCCCGCCCGCCCAGAACTGCAATCTGCTTCGATGGCCGGGGTTGACAAAACTATGTGCGAACGACAGGATTCGAACCTGCATGAGATTTATCCGGGCCTTTCAACCCAGTACTCGGCGCATTCCAGGTGCGCTGTGTATGCCAATTTCACCACGCTCGCGTTGAAGTGGTGGCAGTACCCGACAGGAATCGGAGTTGTGGAGACTGAGGTTCCTGTCGGGTTTCTGTTCAGGCGTCTGCCGCGCCCCGTTAGTAATTGCTTATTTCCTCCAAGGTTTCCAAGGCTGCGCGGAATTTAGGCCCCGGCATCCAGTGCCCTTCTCCGCCCTCATCAACTTTCTCGAAGACAGCATCGGGTTTGAATTTGATGTTTTCCAAGGCATTGCGAATCGCATATATCTTGCCACCCACCGCGCGGCCTGTGTCTACTCCCAATACCTTCTGAGCATTCAATTCATGAAGTCCGTCCGGGGCGCTGTCACGAATAGCGCGCAAGAAGATCAGCGCAAGTTCGCCACGATCATCAAGAATGGGCGCGTTGGGGTAAATTGTAAGGATGGGCTGGTCGGACAGGAGCCGCCCCAGCGCCACGGCCTCCTCGGGCGTAGAAGCGCTGTATTCGATGCCGTTGTGGTTGATTTTGATACTCATGGACAAGGATATTATCGACGCATGATGGGTTTGTCAAATCCATCGCGCTAACCACTAAGGACTCATTTTCATAAAGCTAAAAGCAGAGCTAAAACAAGGGGATACGAAACGATGCCCTAGGGAGACTCGCGTAAAACTCACCGAGGATTGGGCCGACAGGCTAAAAAGGCCTTGGACAAGAAGAAGCCCGCAGGGGGCTGGCCGAAGCCGAAGGGAAAGTAGGCGTGGAGAACGATGAATTTGTGGCGGAGTTCCGAAAGACCATTCGGGCTGGCATCATCGAACAGATGGAGCGCCACTTTGGAATTGATCCAGACGCCGACCGCAACCGCGTTATCGATATTCAAATCCAACAGGCAAAAGAACGTATTCAAAAGTTGCTGGAAGACGAGGAACGCCCGGATTATGCGGGCCTCTATCAGGGGCTGATCGACTGGCTACCGACGCTGGCCAAGGAGTTCAAGCGCTAGAGTTTTTTATTTGGGGTTTCGCCAAGTACATACTTCCGTTAGTTAATTCCAACCCGATGTTTTGCAAAGATTTTTGGGGGCGTAAAAAACACCAAAAAATGACTACGGCTGCTTCAACCGCAACCCGCCATTGCGAAATGATTGACTGGCCGATTGGTAGTAACCGATGGCTGCTTCGACGGCTGCGCGGGTTGCAGCACTCTCGGGAATTGACTGCCCGCTGACGGGATCGACGACTTGCACCTGCGCCTTCGGCCGCAGTTCCACCAGCACGTCGCCCTTCATGTACGCGACCGTCTGGTAGTTGGCCATCAGCGCGCGCGGGTTCTTGCTGGTGAGGATGTCTTCGCCGAAAAAGCGCGAGGTGTAGCTCATATTAAGCAGCGCAAGCAAGGTCGGCGGCAGGTCGATTTGCGAAGCGACCGCGTCAATCCTCGCGGGCTTGATGTGTTTGGGCGCGTAGATGAAAAGCGGTATGTGGAAGCGCTCGATGGGAATATCGGTGGTGCCGCGCGAGGACGAGCAGTGGTCGGCTACGATAACGAAGACGGTGTCGTCGAACCACGGCTTCTTTTGCGCGCGGGCGATGAAGTCCCCCAGTGCCCAGTCGGTGTATTTGACCGCGCCGTCGCGGCCGGTGCCGGAGGGGATGTCGATGCGCTGGTCGGGATAGGTGTAGGGCCGGTGGTTGGAAGTGGTCATCACCTGCGCGAAGAAGGGCTTGCCGGCGGCGTAGCGCTTGTCGAGCTCGCGCAGCGCCAGCGTGAAGAGATCCTCGTCGGCCACCCCCCAGATGGTTTCGTGGTGCACCTCGTTGGCCGCGAGCGCCACTCTATCGACAACCGTGTAGCCGTTGTTGCCGAAAAAATAATTCATATTGTCGAAGTAGCCGTAGCCACCGTACAGATACATCGGCTCGTAGCCTTTTTCCTTGAATATGTGGCCGAGGGTGAACAGATTTTCGTTGTTGGGGCGCTTCACCACCGAATAGCCGGGTGTCGGCGGGATGCCGACCGACAGCGCCTCCAGCCCGCGCACGGTGCGGGTGCCGGTGGCGTAGAGGTGGGTGAAGAACAGAGACTCGTTGGCGAAGCGGTCGAGGAACGGCGTGATGCCTCTGGTATTGCCGAACGCCGCCATGAAATCGGCGGACAAGCTCTCCACCGAGATCAGCACCACGTTGAGCCGCTTCTCGGCGCCTGCGGCGGTGATGCGGCGCTCGATCGGCACTTTGGCGTTGCCGGTGAAATCGGCAGCGCCGCTCGCCGCGATTTCGCGTTTGACGATGGCGGCGACCTGCTCGGCAGGCAGCGTTTTGTAAAACTGCTCGTAGTCGATTTCGTTGGTGCGAAACGCGCGGAAGAATTCCCACTGGCCGTTGCCTGCGAGCTGCACCGCCTGCGCCTGGCTGGTGAATTCCTTGTAGCCGGCGTCCACCGCGAAATAAGAAACAATGGCCAGCACCGGATAAACCGCGAACAGTGCGGCGCGGCGATGCCATTGCACACCGGAGGGTCGCAGGGCGCGCAACAAGGGCCGCGCGGTCAACCACACCAGCAGCGCCAACAGCAGCGCCATCGCCGCGAACGCCGGTTTCAGGTTGTACGACTGGCCGATGTTGCCGATCACCTCGCGCGTGTAGATGAGGTAGTCGACGGCGATGAAATTGAAGCGGGTGGAAAACTCGTTCCAGAAAAAGAATTCGGAGGCCGCGACAAAGATCCAAATACCGAACGTAGCCACCGCCAGCGCGAAGGTGACGCCGTTCACCCACTTGCGGCTGCGCTCCGCGTCCGACGCGAGCCAGGCCCACAAGGCAAACGGAATCAGCCAGTAGATCGCCACCGACAGGTCGTACGCGCTGCCGGTCAGCAGGATCGGCAGCAGGGTCTGCGGCAATAGCAACGCCCAGTCCCGGTTGAACAGCAGCAGCCCTACGCGTGTGGCCAGGTTGAGGGCGAGAAACACCAGCAACACGATGCCGGCAATAGTGAAGCGGCCGGGAAACAGGCGGTGGAAGAACTTCATGCCGGCACGCTCAAACGACGCGATCGCCGGACAGGCCGCCGCGCCGGTCGCGCACCAGCTGGCGCTTGTCGACACCCCAGATCTGCCGGAAGGTGGCGAGCTTTTCCTGCCAGGTGAGGCCTTCGCTGGCGAGCGCCTCCATGAAATTGGACAGCCGCTTGGAAATCGCCACGGTGTAGATGCCGAGCGCCATGGTCGGGACGAAGACGACCAGGAAAATGGCGGCCTTCTCGAAGGTGGGCAGGTCGGAATGGCTGTAGAGATTCATGCCGAGAAAGCCCGTCACCACCGTGCCGACCATGCCGCAGGCCGACACCACGGTGAGGCGCATGGCGTTGTCGGTCTGCTTGCGGGCGCGGTCGGTGTCGAGGTATTCGTTGATGTCGCGCGCTTCCTCGCGCACCTCGGCGTAGAGCGCGTCGGAGCCCAGCTGGTGGCTCCAGTGGACGAAGAAATCGCTGGCTTGCACCTGGTTGTAGATTTCGTGGAACCAGTAGCGGTGATTGAAGCGCAGGAACACCTCCAGCGTTTCGCGCACGTGCTTCTTGAAATTCTTCACCGACTCGTAGTCGCGCACATCGAGCCGCTCGACCGCGCGCGAAAAGCGGTTGGACAGCGACAGGAGGGATGCCTTGTGGAAATGCGCGATCAGCCCGATCTGGAAAAACTGGTGGCGGAACTGGCGCAGCAGCATCGCGCCGGAAGTGTCCTGGCGGGTGATGAGTGCAAACGACAGGCCGCAAAAAATGTAGCGGGTATCCATGCCGGCCGCGCGGCCGGTGGGGTCCCAGTAGCGGTCGTAGCAATAGTCGCGCTCGAAGTGCTGCAGGTACACCGGCGCGTACGGCAGCGTATCCGATTCGGCCCACTTGGCCGCGAAGGCGATGCGCACCATATCGCCGCGCGTAAGTTGGCGCGGGTCGTCGAAGGAGAGAAACGACATGATCGGAATGCGTTTGTTCTCGATCTGGTAGTACTTGATGGTGCCGCCCGGCAGGTAGGCCGGCACCATCGGCGAAAGCAGGAATTCCCAGTGCAGCGAGAGCGGCGTCTGGCGCTGGTTACGCACCAGGTCGAGGTATTTGTCGCGGTCGTGGTAATCGGAGCGCGACAGCAGCGCGCCGTCCGCGCCGAGGAATTCGACGCTGAGCGGGCAGTGCGCCGCCTCCTGTTCCGCGTTCCAGGTGGCGGGATAGGGCCGGCCGAAGCGATCCATCAATTCGATGGCGGCATCCAGCGGCACATCCTGCGCGGCCACGTCGAGCACGGCCAGCGCCACGTCGATGTCGTAGAAAAAATACAGTCGCGCGCGATCGACC